>CAJKZL010000088.1 GCA_905204385.1 uncultured Odoribacter sp.
AAAGGTAATTGTGTGAAAAATCAAAATTACTCAAATTGTATTTTTCCATCACCCGGGGACGCAGTACGTTCATGGAAGTGAACATCCAGCAACGTCCCGATCCTTCCTGATTGGTGATGCCTTTGACTTTGACCCGGTATTTGAAGTGATGGTCTACTTTCCCCTGCAATTCCCGGTTCAGTGCATTGTCTTTGATGTTTTTATCACTGGTGAGAATGTTTTGAATGGCGGTAGTGGCAGCATCTTTTTTGAAACTGCCTTGGATTTCCTGCAAATCTTTGTCTGTGATGCTTTGGGCGAATAAGCCGGCCCCGGTCAGCATCAGGGTTACGGTGATTAAACTTTTTCTCATTGAAAATAAATTATGGTCATGGTACTCTCTAATCTCTAATCTCTCAACTTTAAACTTTCAACTTTCAACCTTCAACGTCTAAAGGTGAATCACTTCGTCATATGCTGCTGCTGCTGCTTCCATGACGGCTTCACTCATCGTAGGATGAGGATGGATCGTCTTGATAAGGTCATGGGCGGTGATTCCTTTTTTCCGGGCCACTACCAGTTCGGCGATCATTTCCGTTACATTGGCTCCGACGAGATGGGCGCCGAGCAGTCCGCCGTCCTGGGCATTGAAGACTAATTTTACAAAGCCGTCGTTTGCTCCTGCCGAACTGGCCTTCCCGGAAGCGGTGAACGGAAACTTACCGATTTTCAGTTCGTATCCGGCTTCGCGGGCTTTGGCTTCGGTGAGCCCCACAGAGGCAACTTCCGGGTTGGTATAAGTACTACCGGGAATATTGGCAATGTCGATGGGTGCGGGTGTCTGGCCGGCGTTTTTATCTACACTTCAGATTGCTTCGGCAGAAGCGACATGGGCAAGGGCAGGACCATGCACGATATCACCGATGGCATATACGCCTTCCACATCGGTGCGGTAGTAGTCGTCTACTTTAATTTTTCCTTTTTCCAGGGTTATGCCCAATTCTTCCAGACCGATGTTTTCCACATTGGGGGCGATGCCGACCGCCGATAGAACCATTTCAGCTTCGTAGACTTCAATATCGCCTTTTTTATTGCGGATATCGATCTTCAGTAATTCGCCGGAAGTGTCGATGCTTTCCACGGTTGATTTAACGAGGACTTCGATTCCGGCCTTTTTGAAGGAACGGCCTACCTGTTTGGAGACTTCCTCGTCTTCCACCGGGAGAATAGTCGGCATAAATTCTACTAGGGTGACTTTGGTGCCCATGGCATTGTAAAACCACGCCAATTCGGAGCCGATGGCTCCTGAGCCGACCACTAAAAGAGAGGCGGGTTTATGATCGAGCGTCAAGGCTTCCCGGTATCCGATAATCCGTTTCCCGTCCTGGGGAATGGCAGGCAGAACCCGTGAACGGGCGCCTGTGGCCAGAACAATGTGCTTCGCTTCGTAAATCGTTTTTTCGCCTTCGCAGTCGGTTACTTCCACTTTTTTGTCGGCAGTGAGCTTACCGTGTCCGCAATTGACGGTAATGTTGTTTTTCTTGAAGAGGTATTGAATGCCTTTACTCATTTTATCGGCAACTCCCCGGCTGCGGGCGATGATCGCATCAAAATCGGGTTCCGCCACTTCCACCTTAATGCCATAGGCATCCGCATGGCGAGCATACTCCAATACCTGAGCGGATTTTAGCAAGGACTTGGTGGGAATACAACCCCAGTTCAGGCATATGCCTCCTTGTTCTGCACGTTCCACTACGGCAACCTTTAGGCCCAGCTGGGCCCCCCGGATCGCAGCCACATATCCGCCAGGGCCACTTCCGATAACGATTAAATCATAATTCATATCGATAATTTTTTCAAACGTTTTCATTTTCCTGTCGCAAAGCTAATAAAAAGATACAGGATATGAAAGAATGTATCCTGAAGGCTGAAATTTTTATTGGAAAGAAGAGTGGATTACGGTTTATGCCGTTGCCTGATTTGCTGAAGTAACCACACGATAAGAAACAGGAGGAGAAAACAAATTACGATCGTTGCGCCGGAAGGAGTATCGATCTGTGCGGAAACAAACAGGCCTGCAACGGAACCGAAGGTGCTGATCAAGGCAGAAGCCAATAGTTGCCGGGTAAAATTTTTGTAAAGCATACCGGCGATGGCCTGGGGGATGGTCAGGTAGGAAATGACCAGGATGATCCCTGCGAGTTTCAGGCAAAGTACGATGCACAAGGCGATGATCACCGTAACGGCGACATCGATGATGTTGACATGGATGTGGTGGGTTTTGCTGTATTCCTTATCGAAGGCAATATAGAATAAAGGACGGTAGAAGCAGAGAAAGAAAGCGATGATCAGCAAGCAAAGCACTACGGACATCAGGATCTGTTCCCGGGTGACGGTCAGAATGTTTCCAAAAAGATAGGACATCAGATTAGGTGCATAGCCGGGTGTGAGGTAGATGAACAGAATGCCGATAGCCATGCCTGCCGACCAGAAAATGCCGATCAGGGAATCTTCGCGTAGTTTTTTACTTTCGGATAAAGTAAATATTCCCAGCGCGGAAATCAGGGAAAATACGGTGGCGCCCAGCATAGGCGACCAACCCAAAAAATAGGAAAGTCCCAGCCCTCCGAAGGAAGCATGCGTTATTCCTCCACTGATGAATACCATCCGTTTGGCTACAATATAAGTGCCCACTAAGCCACAGCTAATACCAATCAGAATAGTACTTACCAAAGCATTTTGAAAAAAATCATATTTCAACAATTCCCACATACCGGTTTTATCAATCTTTAATTTTATACCCCTAATCTCTAATCTCTAATCTTTAATCTTTAATCTTTCATCCCTAATCTCTCATCTCTAAACTTTCAACTTTCATCCCCCCCTTTCCTTCATGCTCCCCCAGCACCCTGTGCGGCACTTGCCCATGGGTGATCAGTTCGATCGGACAGTGGTAGGATTGAAGTTGTTCGGGCGTTATCAGGTTGGAATTGTGATAATGCAATTCTTTGTTGACACAAGCGATGGTTTTTACGTAAGAACAGATCGTTCCCAGGTCATGGGACACCATGACTATGCTCATGGTTTTATTCAATTCTTCGAGAATAGCATAAAATTCCTTTTCAAAATTGCTGTCTACATAAGTAGTAGGCTCATCGAGAATCAATATGCGGGGATTCGATATAATGGCCCGGCACAGGAAAACCCTTTGCATCTGTCCGCCGGAAAGATCTCCTATGGGGCTTTTGAGGTAGTTGCCCATGCCGCATTTATCCAGCAGTTCCCAGGCTTTATGCTTGTCTGCGCGGGTATACCTCTTATATAAGCCTTTGCTGGACATCAGTCCCGACAAGGCCACTTCCGTCACGCTTATGGGAAAGCGCTGATCGAACCGGTTGTTTTGGGGAAGATAACCGAAAAGGTTTTGTTTGGAACCGGGGTAGATGATTTCTCCGCTGTAGGGTTTTAATAATCCGAGGATCACCCGAAGCAGGGTGGTTTTGCCGCCTCCGTTGGGACCGATAATCCCGATAAAGTCGCCTTCTCCGATCGTGAGGTCGATGTTGTGAAGAACCGGGGTATTCTCATAGCCCGCCGTAATATTTTTTAATGCGATAAGTGTCTGCATCGAATGATTTTTTGATAAAACAGCAAACCGGCGGTGTTAATTGGCTTTGGGGGAAGTGTTGCTGAAAACACCGATGATTTTTTCCATTTCAGCTATCCAATTTTCCGCCAATGGGTCTATGGGAACGATTTTTCCGCCGATTTCCCGGGCAATGGATTCCGCATTACTGGCATCGAACTGACTTTGTATAAATATCAGGTGGATACCTTTCTCCCGGGCCTCGTCGATGAGTTTTTTCAGATGGGCCGGATTAGGTTCTTTGCCTTCGTCTTCGATGGCAATCTGTTCCAAGCCGTAGTCCCGGGCAAAATAGGTCAGCGCAGGATGATAGATCAGGAATACTTTTTCTCCCGGGTTCTGAAATACCTGTGCCGCCTGGTGGGCAACCGAGTCTATATCCTGCATGAAAACTTCGTAATTACCTTTGAACCGTTCTTTTTGTTCCGGATAGTGTCGGGCCAGGGTTTCATAGATGGTGGTGGCCATTTGGCGGGCATTTGCTGGAGAAAGCCAAATGTGCGGATCTATGCCGCCATGTTCGTGGCCTTCGCTATGCGTATGGCTGCAACTTCCGCTCAGCAGCGAAAGTCCTTCTGAATGATCGATCACCCGGATGTTCTTATGATTCTGCAACACCGGATAGAGATGGGTCAGCTCGAAGGGCAGATGGCCGATAGTAAAGCAGAGTTCGCTATCGTAAAGACTTTTCAGTTGTCCGGTGTTCAGGTCGCAGGTGGCCGGATTCATCCCCGGAGGAATCATTACATTGACATCGACATAGTCTCCGGCTATCCGTTCGATGAAATATTTCTGGGGAAGAATGCTTACCGTGACGGTCCGTGAATTTCCGGACTTATTTTTACAACCCGCCAAAAGGGAAAATATGCTGAAGAGAACCAGGATAACAAGAAAGCGTTTGTTGTTCATAAAGGGTGCGATACATGTTTATTTAGAGTCAGTAAAGATAAGAAATAAATGATTTTCATCCCGGACTTTTTGTTTTTTTTATTTTATCTTTTATCTTTGCAAAACTAATGTGAAGAAATGACTTTGTTTAACAGCAATATCGACCTGAATAATAATTGCAATAATAATCGATTGCAAGCAGGGAGGTATTGTTCGTGATGAAAGATATAATGACATCGAATGAGCCTTCCTGATTCAGGAAGGCTTTTTTATTCACTAACAATTACACACGCATGAAACAATTAATTTTACCTCAGGGCTACGCTTCGCCGCTGGATGTATGGCAGACAGAACATGCCATCAAGTTTATCAAGGACACTTTTCAACTGGCATTGGCTGCAGAGTTGAAGCTGAGAAGAGTGACAGCCCCCATTATAGTGCCTTCGGGCAAGGGATTGAACGATAATCTGAGCGGTTCGGAGCAACCGGTGAGTTTTGAGGCCCGTGTACTCGACGGGCAAAAAGCGGAAATTGTCCAGTCGTTGGCAAAATGGAAGCGATATGCGCTTTGGCGGCATCATATCCAGCCCGGAATGGGGATCTATACCGATATGAATGCTTTGCGTCCGGATGAAACTATCGATAATATTCATTCTGTATATGTGGATCAATGGGATTGGGAGAAAGTGATTACTTCCGAAGAGAGAACCCCTGAAAGGTTGAAGGTTTGTGTAGAGCGCCTCTATGCCGCTTTAAAAAGGACCGAGTTTTTGTTGAGCGAACAATTCCCCGTGCTGAAGCCTTTTTTGCCCGAGCAGATCCATTATATTCATGCCGAGGAACTGCGGCAATTATATCCCGGGCTTTCTCCGAAGGAGCGGGAAACGACCATTGCCAGACAGTATGGGGCTGTGTTTATCCGTGGGATCGGAGGAGCATTGAACGACGGTTCCATCCACGACGACCGTTCACCGGATTATGACGATTGGTCTACTGTAGCGCAAGATGGGTTGATGGGACTGAACGGGGATATTGTGGTATGGAACCCGGTGTTGCAGTCCGCTTTCGAAATTTCCTCCATGGGGATTCGGGTAGACCGCGAAGCCTTGCTGCGGCAACTGAAAATGAAGAATGCCGAGGAAAGAAAGGAGTTGTATTTTCATTCTTTGTTGCTGGATAATAAATTGCCTCAGACCATGGGTGGAGGGATAGGGCAATCCCGTTTATGTATGTTGTTGTTGCAAAAATGCCACATCGGAGAGGTACAGGCAGGACTCTGGCCGGAAGAAGTGCATCGGGCGTGCGAGCAGGCAGGTATATTTTTGTTCTAGTCCGGGCTGCCGTCCGGCATAAAAAATGCGGAGAAAGCGAAACGCCGGTTTCTCCTTCTCCGCATATATCTCCGGAATGTTTTATTCCATCAGGCTTTTTACGGCAGCTTCGAGTTGAAGGTCGCGGCCCTGGATAGCGCTGGCCGGATCATTGTTTACTTTGATATCCGGTTCCAGTTGCATATTTTCAAGGATGCGTCCCTGATTATCTTTCATGCCGACTTGTGGAATACCGAAGGTAATTCCATTCATCATATTTTCCCACCATACTGCGGTCATGGTGCCCGGTACGGGCATACCGATCAGTTTGCCGATCTTCAGTTCTTTATAAGCCCAGGGGAATCCGTGAGCATTACTGTAATTGTTTTCACTGATCAGTACGGCAGACGGTTTGGTCCATTGGGCGAACGGGTCGATGCCGATGAATTGTCCGCGAGGTACAAAGGTGGCGAATTGCTTGACGCTGAGCAGGTGTATCAAATCTTCGTGCAACCAGCCTCCGCCGTTGTTACGGGTATCGATAACGATGGCTTTCCGGTTGCGGTAACGGCCCAGCAATTCGGAATATGTTTTCCGGAAGCTGGAACTGTTCATGGAGGCCACGTGAATATAACCGATTTGTCCCTTGGATAAACTGTCTACAATATGTTGACGTTGTTTTACCCACCGTTCGTATAGCAGTCCGGATTGATTGCCGATCGGTTTTACATATTCCTCGAACTCTTGTTTTTTCACCGGATCGTAAATCGTCAGCAGGGTCCGTTTGCCGGCGAGTCCTTCGAAGAGCGGATAATAGTCCTCTCCTTTCTTGATGGGCTGATAATTGATGGCGCGGATGATCATGCCGGGCTTGATTTTTTTATCGAACAGATCCAGGGGTCCTTCCTCCAGAATTTCACTGATTCTCAGTCCGTCTCCTTTATAGCTCAGGTCGTAGAAAGCGCCGAGTAAAGCTGTTCCCGGACGATTGATCCCTTCTCCGTAGCGGGCTCCGGTATGCGAAGCATTGAGTTCTCCCAGCATTTCTCCCAGCACATCGGCAAAATCGAAATTGTTGTTGATATACGGCAAAAAGCGGGCATATGCTTTCTTATAATAGGGCCAATCGACGCCTTTAAAGTCTTTGTCGTAAAATTTGTCGTAGACTTGTTGCCAAACATGGTTGAACAGGGATGCGCGTTCTTCGGCCCGTTTGAGCTCGAAATTCGCTTTGTAATTCAATTGTTTCAACTGTCCGTTCCCCTGATTGATGGTGAAAATCTGTCCGCCGGAGAGTAAGTAAAGATTTCTTCCGTCTTTGGATAATTCCAGAGATCCTCCGCGTCCCATCTTGGATAAGATGCGGGTAGATTTGTTTTCAAAATCCCGTACCCATAAATCATATCCACCTTCAAAAGCTGCCAGGTAATAAAGCTTGTTTCCGTCATTGGTCAGTACGGCATCGCCGAGATTGGAAGAATTGATGGTCATACGGACCATTCTGTTTTCCAGATTCTGCAGATCGATCTTCAGTTCGGGCAATTTATTTTCTTCTTCTTTTTTGCCTTCCCCTTCTTTTTTGGCTCCTTCTGATTTGGGGTCTTTCTGATCTTTTTTACCCTTTTTGGCTTTTTCTTCTTTTTGTTCTTTCTTTTCCGCTTTTTTCTTTTCTTTCTTATCTGCTTTCGCTTTTTCTTCCGCTTCTTTTTTCTTTTGCAGTTCTTTGAACTCTTTGTCGAGCGCGCGTTCTTCTTTGCTCATGTTGAAATATTCATAAGCTTCGGGGTCGAGGAAAAGGGCATAGATATCGCTTTGTGCCCCCCAGCTACCATGACTCCGCATACCCTGGCGGTCGCTTTGCCAGATGATGGCTTTCCCGTTCATCATCCATCTGGGGTTGGCGTCACTATATCCGCTGTTGGTGAGGTTATGGATTTCGACATTACCGTCAGCCTTTTTCTAGGCGATATCGGGATGCTGCCATCCGCCTTCTTCAAAGAATTTTGCCAGGATCCAGCGGCCGTCGGGCGACCATTCGAAAGATTGATCCCCGTCGGTGTAGGAGTAGTTGTATTTTGCCGGCAAAACTGTTCTGGTCTTCTTATTTTTCAGATTGATGACTTTGATTTCGGTGCGGTTTTCGAGATAAGCGACTTCTTTTCCATCCGGAGAGAACGCCGGTTGAAAACAGGCATTGCTTCCTTTTGTCAGTGGCTCTTCTTCGATTTCGCGTGCATAGGCAAACGATTTGTCTTCTTTATTTTTTATGCGCGAAATATACAGATTCCATTGACCGTCCCGTTCGGAAGCATAAACCAACGACCGTCCGGCGGGAGAGAAATGGATGTTTTTTTCCCGGGCTGCCGTATTGGTAATGCGTTGGGTGGTTCCGTATTCGGAATTTGCGACGAATACGTCTCCCCTGATCACGAAAGCAAATTCCTGGCCATTGGGAGCGATGGCTATTTCGCTGGCTCCTCCGTTCCAGGAATATTTGCTGACCGCCGGTTCTGTGTTGTCCATGACCACCTGGATATCGACCTTTTTGGGTTGCTTGCCCGGTTCGAGCGTATAGATTTCTCCGTCGTAGGTAAAGCAAAGCAGATCGTCCTTCGAACGGCTCAGGAAACGTACGGGATGTTTACTGAAACGAGTCAACTGTTTGATGTCGGCCCGATTTCCCAGAGCCATGCGGCATACATTGAAATCGCCGAATCTTTCGCTGAGGAAATAAATGGTGCTTTCATCGGCCGACAAGACCGGATAGCGATCTTCCACTTGTTTGTCCGTCAGGTTGGTGAAAGTGCCGTTCGAGAGGTCATGCTCCCAGATATCCCGGCATACGGAAGAAGTGTGGTGTTTACGCCATTCGTCTTCATAACCTTTCTTATCGTGGTAGTAAATTTTATTCCCTGCTTTGTTGAAGTGGATGTTGTAGGCATCGAAAGTCAGAAACAATTCCGGACGTCCTCCTTCCGTGGAGATTTTATAGATTTGAGAGTTGGAGGGATATTGCCCGTAGTTCTGGTCCGGCATCAGCGAACTGCGGAATAAGATGCTTTTTCCATCCGGGGTAAAGCATTCCGGCGTTGCACTTCCAGAGAAGGTGGTCAGTTGGCGGGGAGTACCTCCGCCTACAGGGATGGTGAATAAATCCATTGCGTTATTCCGTTGTGAAGTGAAGGCGATCGTCTTGCCATCGGGTGACCATACCGGACGGGAATCATAGCCGGGATGGGTGGTGAGCTGAGTGGCTTTTCCGCCTTTACTGCTGACTAAAAAAATGTCGCCTTTGTAACAAAAGGCAATGGTCTGGCCATCCGGAGAGATAGAGGGATAACGCAACCATAAAGGATTCTCCTGGGCTACCAAGCCGGAGAAGAGCAGTGCAAACACTCCTGCGAGAATGAGTTTAATTAAATTCATCGTTTTGTAGTTATAATTATGTGATATCGATCCTTGAAAATTTTTCAATCGTTCGAAGGTTAAAAGTAATAAATTTGTGATTGAATGAATATCTATCGCTTCAGTTTAACGAAAAATTTAGATATACAAGAGATGA
>CAJKZL010000089.1 GCA_905204385.1 uncultured Odoribacter sp.
AATCACCGGTATTCTGGGTATATTCGTAGATGATGTTTTTTTTCTGTAAATGATTGCTATAGGTGCTGAAATTGAAAGTGACCGGTAAGAAAGAAGTTTTTATCCGGTGTCCCAACAGCGCGAAGCCTTTGGCTTTTACTTCCAACTGGATTTGAGAGGGAAGTTTGAGAACAGGGTATTTCCCTTCGGGAAAATTGGTATATTTTATGGGATAGGTTAATTCTGCAGCGTAATCTTTGTTGAGTACGTTTAAAAACCACAATATGGAAGCAATAACAACGCAAATCAAATAGGAGATGATATTCCTGTCTAAACGAATCTTCTTCATTTTTTTCAATTCGCGGGTCAGAGCCTGTAAGAGAGACATATAAAAATATTGATAGGTTGAGTGATACTGAAAAGACAAATGCCGGCTTTGATCTTCTACAGTTATATTGCCGACCTACAATTTTAGGTTTCAGCAACCGGCAGATTCTGGGAATCGTTTACCTTTCTGAAACCTAAAACCGTAAATCCACCATGACGGTTTATTTAGCGGGAGTAGCGTCGGTCATGTCTTTAATGACGGCTGACTTGTCGATTTTCAACCGGTTCTGGCCTTCTACTTCCATAATAATATAGTAGTCGCCGATTTCCAGTACCTTTCCATAGATCCCTCCGGTGGTCACGATTTTATCTCCTTTCTTCAGTGCGTCCCGGAAATTTTTTAATTCTTTCTGTCTTTTCATCTGGGGACGGATCATAAAGAACCAGAAAACCGCGATGATCAGGATCAAAGGTAAGAAACCCATCAGTCCACTGCCCGTTTGTTGTTGTAATACAATAAATAAGGTGCTCATAATTTTTGTTTGTTAATTGATTATTGTTTTATTTTATTTTGCTTTTACATTTGCCGTGAAACCCAGTGTGATTTGTTTTTCGGGAATGTTTGCAAATATACTGATTTCTTTGTATTGTTTACCGTATCTGCCTGCCGAGTTGAAAGCAATTTCTATTTTTCCTTCTTTGCCGGGAAGTACCGGGGCTTTGCTGTAGTCTACCGTAGTGCATCCGCAGCCGGTTTCTATCTTTTTTATGATCAGATTATTTTGGCCGGTATTTTTGAAATAAAAAGTGTGGCTCACTTCTTCGCCTTCAGTGATGTTTCCAAAGTCCCAATTGTTTTTTTTCAACTCGATGCGAGTGTCCTCGACCGGGGGTGCTTGTTTTTTCCCCCGGCAAGAGAAAAGGGTCGGGAGGAGGAGAATTAAAAAAGCCGCCATACAAAAGAAGATAAGTGATCTTCCGGCAATTCTATTTTTCATGTTTATTTGTAATTAGTGCGTTTTCAAAATATAAGATGTTTTACCGAATAGTTTTTTTCCTGAATGCTGCCGAGTACTTCAATGCCGATTTCCAGATGTTGTTTAACGAAATTTTGAGTCACTTGTTTGTCCGAGTCGGCTGTTTTTATTCCTTCGGAGATCATAGGCCGATCGGAGACCAGTAGCAGGGCGCCCAAAGGGATGCGGTTGGCAAAAGCTGTTGTGAAAAGAGTGGCCGTTTCCATATCCACTGCCATGGCACGGGTACGGCGGAGATATTCCTTAAACTGGTCGTCGTATTCCCATACCCGGCGGTTTGTGGTATATACAACACCGGTAAAATACTGGCGTTGATGCTGTACTATAATTTTCGAACAAGCTTTTTGTATGCTGAAAGCAGGTAATGCCGGGACTTCATGCGGCATATAGTCGTCCGAAGTTCCTTCGACTTTGATGGCTGCAATCGGCAGGATATAATCGCCTACTGAATTTTTATTTTTGAGCCCTCCGCATTTTCCGATAAATAAAACGGCTTCCGGTTCTATAGCCGAGAGGAGATCCAATATAGTCGCCGCATTGGGGCTGCCCATGCCGAAGTTAATCAAGGTGATCCCATTGCAGGAAACATTCGGCATGGTTTTGTCTTCTCCTACAATAGTCACCTGATAGATTTCAGAAAATAATTCCAGATAATACTCGAAGTTGGTAAGTAATATGTATTTGGTGAAGTCTTTCAGCTCTCTTCCGGTGTAACGCGGCAGCCAATTAGTTACAATTTCTTTTTTTGTTTTCATACTTTGTAATGCTACGGACCTTTGTGCGATTATTTGTTTCTTACTTTTCTTATCTTTGTACGCCTTCGGGCAATAAAATTAGGATATAATCGTCAAACGGCAAAATGAAAACTGAAGTAGTGCTTGAAAGGCTGAAAAATATCAGGATCGAAGATTATACATACGACCTTCCGGATGAGCGTATTGCGAAATTTCCCTTAGCCCGGCGTGAGGCTTCGAAATTGTTGATATACCGGGACGGAAGAGTGGAGGAGGGACATTTTGAGGATGTCCGGGACATCCTTCGACCGGGTCAGACCCTTGTTTTTAACAACACCAAGGTCATCCATGCGCGGATATTTTTCAGAAAACCCACAGGAGCAAGTATCGAGGTGTTTTGTCTGGAACCTTTTTATCCGGTAGATTATGCGCAGAATTTTGCTGCTCATCGGGCCTGCGATTGGATTTGTATGGTAGGCAATCTAAAGAAGTGGAAGGAGGGAGAGGTGGAATGTTCCTTTACCTATGCAGGGGAGGTATGTGTATTGAAGGCAGAAAAACGGGAAATCCGTAACGGCGAGGCGATTGTGCATTTCAGTTGGAACCGGGATATTTCCTTTAGCGAAGTGCTGGAAGGGTGTGGCCGGATTCCGATTCCTCCTTATTTGAACCGGGAATCGGAAAAGTCGGACGAAATCCGGTATCAGACTGTCTATTCCCGGGAAGAGGGTTCGGTTGCGGCGCCGACAGCCGGTTTGCATTTTACGCAGGTTCTTTTGTCCGATCTCCGGGAAAAAGGAGTCGCGGTCACCGAACTGACGTTGCATGTGGGGGCCGGTACTTTTCGTCCCGTCAAGGCATCTACCATCGGAGGTCATGATATGCATACGGAACATCTGGTCATCTCCCGTCGGTTGATCGACTGTTTGAAGAACAAAAAGGGCGATCTCTTTGCCGTGGGCACTACTTCGGTGCGTACGTTGGAAAGTCTTTACTGGATGGGGGTGAAGCGACTCGAAGGCGAGGAAGAATTTTTTACTCTAGGCCAATGGGAAGCTTACACTTTACCTTCTCATTATACGCTTGCGGAAGCGATGACGGCCTTGGCGGCATGGTTCGAAGAAACACAGCAGGAATTATTGAAAGCATCTACTACCATTATTATAGTTCCCGGTTATCGCTTCCGGGTGATCGATGCCTTGTTTACCAATTTTCATCAACCTCAGAGTACCCTGCTTTTATTGGTGGCCGCTGCCGTCGGTGAAGATTGGCGGAAGATTTATGATTATGCCCTGAAGCATGATTTCCGTTTTTTGAGTTATGGAGATAGTAGTCTTTTGAAGGTAAACGGTGAAAGGTAAATAAGTGGGTCATGTTGGAATTGTCGTTACCCTCGTTTGAGTATAAGGTAAAAAAACAGAACGGTGCTTTGATGATCTTTGATATCATCCGGAAAAAATATGTCGTCCTGACGCCGGAAGAATGGGTACGTCAGCATGTCGTGCATTTCCTGACGGGAGTAAAGAATTATCCGGTAGCTTTATTAGCTGTCGAGCGGGAGATCGATCTGTATGGTTTGCGCAGAAGGTTCGATGTGGTTGTGTTCGACCGTAAGGGACAGCCTTGGCTGCTCGTGGAATGTAAAGCCCCTACCGTCGGGTTGAATCGCCAGGTATTCGATCAGGCCTTTCGCTACAATATGGTGCTGGCTGCTCCTTATGTGGCTATTACGAACGGAATAACCCACTATTGCGGCAAGATCGATATCAAAAAAGGACTTGTCTTAGAAAGGGATTTCCCTGAATTCAGATAGGGATTTTTAATAAATTTTTTAAATATCCGGATCGTATTTCTTTTTCCATAACTATTTTTTTACTTTTGCAAAAAACCAGAGAAAACGTTCGATTAATTTTGGAATAATTTCCAAAATTAAAGTAACGATGAGTGCCCTTCGGTCACTTAATGAACGATGAACGATTGTGGACCCCTGCGGGGCGCCTTATAAGCGGAACCGATGGTTCCGGTCGTCCGTTAAAAAGCACCTATAGAGACAGTTATCGTTTATCCTTCCTCGTTTATCGTTACTCTAAATTTTTCGTTTATCGTTACTTAGGACCGAAGGTCCTCATCGTTACTTACGTTCGATAATTTTTGCGGAAATCCGCAAAAATTATCGAACGTTTTTTATTATGCAATGTCCGCAAGATGAGATATGGTTACAGGAGCTTGGTCGTGGGAAAGAAAGGGCTTATCAGCGCTTGTTCGACCAGTATTATCGTTTGTTGGCGATGTTTTCTTTTAAATATTTGAACGATAGGCAACAGGCTGAAGATGCTGTGCATGATGTGCTGTTAAGTCTTTATCAGCGGAAAGAAAGATTTAATTCTATTGTTTTATTGAAATCTTATTTATTCAACGCTGTGCGGAACAGGTGTTTGAATATCCTGGAACACCGGAAGGTAGCCTTGGAGTACAACACGAGGGTGATACAATTGGCAGGGGCAAACTTTGACGAATACAATTATATCGAGATGGAAGTGTATGAGCAGTTGCGGGAGGCTATCGGGCAGTTGCCCGAACAGCAGCGCCGGATTTTTGATTTGACTCTTCAGGGATACGATAACGCTGCAATTGCGGAAGAAATGGGAATTACGGAGGATGCTGTGAAGAGTCATAAAAAAAGAGGTAAAAAATTATTGAAGGAAAAATTGCAGCACTTGATGTATTGGTCGCTTATTATCAACTGGTTGGTAAATAATTCCGATGAATGGGTATAAATTGAAAATCATCTGTTGGGGAATTTGCCTGTTTTTTTCACCTGTACTACATGCACAGAGGGATGGAATTACCATAAAAATGGGGGAGGTGACCTTGGATAAGATATTTCAAGCCCTTGAGGAGATATCCGGTTATACTTTCCTGTACAGCGATGATGAAATCCTGCAGTCGGAAAGACGCTTTCTGGACTACCGGAATGCCGACATCGGCGATATATTGAAGGATTGTTTGAAAGGGACCGGAATGACGTATGTGATAGTAGACCGTACGGTGATATTGAAACCCCTACGGGAAACCACCGCTCCTGAATTATCGGCCGATAGTATCATCCGGGAATATATAGTGGTGGAGGGTTGGGTAAAAGCTGAAGGGGGCGCTTTTTTGCCGGGAGTGAATATCCTGATTAAGAATTATCCGGGCATAGGAATTGTGACAGACGAAAACGGATATTTTCAAATAAAGGTACGCAGAGCGGATGTATTGATCTTTTCTTATGTCGGTTACCGGAATAAGGAAGTATGGGTGAGGAAATTTAAATCCAAAGGAGTGATTGTGTTGAAAGAAGAGTCGACGGGAATGGACGAAGTACAAGTGGTAGGTTATGGCAGTCAGCGTAAGGTTACCGTTACCGGGGCTATTTCCACTATGGAGATGAAGGACCGGAATTTTCCGGTGACCTCGTTTTCTAATATGATAGCGGGGAATGTTGCCGGCATAATAGGTGTACAGCGCAGTGGAGAACCGGGACAGGATGTTTCAGAGTTTTGGGTGAGGGGGATCAGTACTTTTGGAGCGAACGATAAAGCTTTGATTTTAATCGACGGAGTGGAACGGACTACTTTTAATGATCTTGTAGCAGAAGATATAGCCGGTTTTTCGGTTTTGAAAGATGCTTCGGCAACGGCGGTATACGGAGCCCGCGGGGCTAACGGGGTAGTCATGATAGAAACCAAAAGAGGGATGCCGGGACAGATGAAAATCAATGCCAGCGCCAGGATGATGGTGTCGTATTTACCCCGTATGCCGGAATACCTCGGGGCTTATGATTATGCGTGCCTGGCTAATGAAGCCCGGGAAGTCAGGGGAGAAGCGCCTGTATACGATTCGGAAATGTTCGAGGTGATCCGTTATGGTCTCGATCCTGACCTTTTCCCTGATGTGAATTGGCAATATGAGATGCTGAATAAGTGGACTTTGGGGGCTCAGGTTAATTTGAACATGTCGGGAGGTGGGGATATTGCCCGTTATTATGTCGGTCTGAACTATAAGACTAACGATGCGGCTTATAAGGAATCGGGCCTGAACCGGTATCATACGAATGTATTGCGAAAACAATATTCTTTCAGAACGAATGTGGACCTGAATATCACTCCTTCGACCGTGGTCGGAGTGGGGATGGCAACGACACTGGTCGATCTGAACCGGCCGGGAATAGGAATTACCGATACGATCTGGGCAGCCCAGGCGGCGTTGACACCGCTGACCGTTCCCGTCCGTTATTCAACGGGACATGCTCCCGCTTATGGGAAACAACAGGCGGTGTCGCCTGCTGTACTGTTGAACGAAACGGGCTATGTGAATGAATTTCAAAATAATATGGAATTTAAGGTTGAGATCCGCCGGCAAATCGTGCGGGAATGGTCGGCAACCGCTGCATTCGCTTATGATATGACGAACAGGCATCATAGGAAACGGGAAAAGATGCCTGAATTATTTCAGGCTATCGGTAGGGATGGGAAAGGGGAATTATTGTTGGAGTCTGTCGCACCGGCCCGTGAAATGACTTATACCGCTTCTTATTCGGCTGAACGCAGATTATATCTGGAAACGAAAACGGAATATGCGGGAAATTGGGGCGATCACCGAATCGGTGGATTGGTTTTGTTTAATCTGTCTCAATATTCTACGACAGAGGCTATAAATGAGATCAGTTCTATTCCCCGGCGGACGATGGGGATGGCTGGGCGAATGACTTATTCTTATGGGGATATTTATCTGACGGAATTTAATTTCGGATACAACGGTACCGAAAATTTTCCCAAGGGAAAGCGGTTTTGTTTTTTCCCGTCGCTTTCTGCAGGATGGGTCGTTTCCGGTTATCCTTTGGTACAGGAGAAATGGCCAGGCCTGCGTCTGTTGCAAATGCGCTATTCCTTAGGTGTTGACCAGATAGAAGGGCTTCGTTTTCCTTATCTGACTTATCTGTCCGCTTCTGCCCCGGGTTATGGTTTCGGCGACCGTGGGGAGGTGGTGAAGGAGGGACTTGCCGAGGCGACTCTGGGGGCCGGACATTTGATTTGGGAAAAATCGTTTAAGCATAATTGGGGGCTGGATTTGAATCTGTTTGGAAAAGTACAGTTGAACCTGGACCATTTCAGTGCCCTGCGGAAAAATATTTTTATGCCGAGGAAGGAAATTCCCGATATGGCCGGCTGGCCCAGTGTTCCTTATGGGAATGTCGGTAAAATGCGGAGTTGGGGATGGGACGGCACTTTGAGTTATCGGGATTAGGTCGGGAAGATAGGCTTTGAATTCCGGGGTAATTTCACCGTTACTAATAATAAGGTCCTGGATTACGATGAATCCGATACCCGTTATGAATATCAGCGTATGAGGGGGAAGAGCCTGAATCAGGCAAGGGGATATATTGCATTGGGTTATTTCCGGGATTCGGCGGAGATTGTGAATAGCCCGGTACATTCAGGGCAGGTGCGTCCCGGAGATTTGAAATATAAGGATGTCAACGGGGATGGCTTGATTAACGAAGAAGATAGGGTACCCATAGGAAACTCGACCGTTCCCCGCATCCAATATGGTTTAGCAGGTAGCCTGAACTGGAAAAATTGGGATATCGGTGTTTTTTTCAGGGGAGCGGGTGCGGTGAACTTTTTTTATGGCGGTATGGGATATTTTCCTTTCGTCGGGGGGCTGACCGGAAACATTCTGAAGGAAACTGCAAAAGAGGAGAATCGCTGGATTCCTGCCTGGTATTCTGGAAAATCGGAGACGGAAAATCCGCGGGCGCGCTACTCTCGCTTATCCTATGGAGAAAACCGCAATAATTTTGTACCCTCTACCCATTGGTTGGCGAACGGAGCCTACCTCAGATTGAAAACGGTGGAAGTGGGATATTCTTTTTCCCTGCGGGTTTTGCAGGCCTGGAAAATAAAAAGGTTACGTTTATCCCTTATGGGCGATAATCTCCGGGTGTGGGATAGGGTACACGACTGGGACCCGGAACAAGCCAGCAGCAACGGAGCCGTATATCCGTTAACCCGGTCCTGGATTTTTAATCTTCAAGTGGATTTTTAAAAAATCTTATTTTTCATGACACTTTTTTGCTTTTCACCTGTCTTGGGGGCATGAATTGCAAAAAAATGGAAACGAAAGCCTGGAAAATTATTGCGGATTGTATCGCCGCTTATATACGGAATGAACTCAGCAGGGAGCAGGAGGTCCGATTGAACGAATGGTTGGAGGAATCGGAAGCCAACCGGCGGGAATTTGAAAGAATATGTTCCGGGGAATTTTTAGAAGAGCATCGGAAAATAGAACTGTCTTTCAGCAAACAGGAAGCTTTTGGGCGTTTTTCACATCTTCTGCACCGGAAGCGAAGGGTATAGCTTTTTAGACGGGTAGGACAAATTGCTGCCATGGTGGTTTTGCTCGTTGGTATAGCTTGGTGGTGGATGCCGCAGAAAGAAAATACCGCCAGGGGCTTGAGTGATTTGCCCGGGATCAGAGCGATGGCCCGTCTCACTCTGGCCGACGGCCAGAGTATGGAATTGAAACAGGAGCAGGACCGGGTGATTCAGCAGGAAGGTGTGAAGCTGCATATTACCGGCGGCCAGGTAATCTGTACTCCCGATGAAAAAAAAGGCGCTCCGGCGATGAATATTTTAGAAATCCCCCGTAGGGGCGAATTCAGACTGGCATTGGCCGATGGAACCCGGGTTTGGCTGAATGCTGAAACCGTATTGAAATTCCCTGCTGTATTTGAAGGCAGTCAACGGGAGGTGTATTTGGAGGGAGAAGCTTATTTCGAAGTGGCGAAGTATGCACAAATCCCTTTTGTGGTAACCACTTCCGCCGGTATAGACGTGAAAGTATTGGGAACGAAATTTAATGTGGCTTCTTACGAAAACGATGAGCAGGTTACGACAACGTTGGCGGAAGGGAGTGTCGAAGTGGGAGATGAGAAAGGTTCTGTGCGGCTGAAACCGGAAGAACAAGCTCTGTTTTGTAAAGGCGATCGGTCGCTTCGGGTACAAAAAGTAGATGTCGGTATGTATCTGGCTTGGAAAGACGGGAAATTTATATTCGAAGAACAGTCGTTGGAGCAAATTATGAAACAATTGCAGCGTTTGTATGAAATGTCTGTGTTTTATACCAATGAAGAAGTAAAACAATATACCTTCAGTGGTGATTTGAAAAAATATGATGATTTTGACAAAATTATCCGGATGCTCGAGGAAGTGTCCGGTATAAAAATCTCTATAAAAGAGAATTGTGTTGTGATAGGGACGA
>CAJKZL010000090.1 GCA_905204385.1 uncultured Odoribacter sp.
TTCCGGAAGACCGTATTCAGTGGGTAAGGTCTCTGGTTACTGCCGACGGTGTTGTTACCGATCAACTGGTATATCCGGTTCCTCAAGACAATGGAAAGGCCGAAGTGGTCAATACTTTTATCAAGGCAAAACCGTTGTTTGCCGGTGGTAATAGCCGGGGTGACATGGAACTTATGAATACCTCTGTCGGATTAAAGATGATTGTCAATCCGGATGACAAAAAAGTGGAAAAAGAAATGGGCAATAAAACGGTGAAACAATATTGGGATAACGATCCCCACGCCATCACCGTTTATAGCAATGACGTTCCGGAAGGGAATTACAAATATGTGACCGGGGAATTGGGCGTAAAGAAAAATGTAACGAACGCAAAGACGGACAAAGCTGTTATCGGATACTAAATCATGAGAAAAGTTGCATTTGCTTCTGTAATGCTATTGTCGGCGACATTGGCATTCGGACAGACTCGGCCCGAAAAATTGACAGGCTCCGTGAATGGACGCGTTTATTTTGACGGTACTGCATTCTTCAAAGATAAAACTCATCTGGGAAGCGGGGCTACCATTAGTGATATCCGCTTGGGAGTCAGTGGAAAGTATGAAAATTTCACTGGAAAAATCGACATCGGCTTTGCCAAAAAGTCGGTTTCCCTGAAAGATGTTTTTATCCAGTATAATTTCCAGAAAAACTCCTATGCCCGCTTGGGGCATTTTGCCGAGCCTTTCGGATTGGATTATATGGAAAGTTCCGGCAATATCCGTTTTATTAATGCCGGTTGTGTCACCGAAGCTTTTGCTCCGGGGCGTAAGCTGGGGCTGGAATATTTAGGTTGGAGCAAGAATTTTTGGTATGGCGGCGGTCTGTTCGGCGACACCCATTTCGACCAGCGGCTGGATTTTAAAGGGAACGATGGGTATGCCCTGACCGGTCGGGGGGTATACAATCCTTACCAGAATGAGGGCCAGATCCTGCATGTCGGTGCGGCATTGAGTTTCCGGACTCCGGATGCTACCAAAGACGGCAGTAGTGAGCGTTCTGTTTCCTATGGTGCAAACCTGGGGAGTATGGTGAATTCCACTAAATTTGTCAATGCACAAGTGCCTGATGTTAGAAATACTTTTAAAGTAGCCGGCGAATTTATCGGTGCTATTGGGAAAGTAAGCTTACAGGGAGAATACTTTTTTGTACAAGCCAATCGCAAGCACGACTTTAAGAAATACCAGGCATGGGGTACTTATGGACAGGTGGGAGTGATCGCTATCGGCGACGGTTATGGTTATTCCACACAATGGGCTCGGCTCGAATTACCGAAACCCGGAACACTGGAATTTGCTGTCCGCTATTCATGTCTGGATTTGAACGATTCGGATGCAGACATTCTGGGAGGCCAGCAACAACAGTTTACCTTCGGATGTAACTATTATAGGAAGCAATTAATCCGTTTGCGGCTGAACTATAATTTTGCCCATTTGGACAAACATGCTTTGAACGGAAAAGAGAATTTCAACTTTATATCCGCCAGGGTACAGGTATTCCTGAACTGATCGGCATGGGACAGAATCCTTAATCAGGATCCCTGAAGAGGGAAAAAGTCGGTAGATAAAATTGGAAGCGTTAGAAGTCACCGAAGACTTTTAACGCTTCTGTTTATCAGGGAGAGCAAATTGCAAATGTGATATTGCAGCAGCGGGCCTTATTAATTCAAAAATATGTACTACCTTTGTACTGTTATTTAGAGAGAAATAAGTTGAGTACTAAGGATTTATTGCAAAAATACCTGTCTGCGAAAATTATCGGAAAGCTGACCGCAAAACTGACTTCTGCCGGGGACAGGAAATATAAGCTAATCAATAATGCCGGTTCTGTTACGCCTTTGCTTATCGGAGCGATGCGCCTTACACGTCCGGGAATCCGCATTATCGTTTTGAATGACCGGGAAGAAGCCGCTTATTTTTATAACGACATACTTACTTTTGCCGATGAGAAGCAGATTGCTTTTTTGCCTTCTTCTTACCGGCGGATGATAAAAGAGGAGGAGAAGGATCATGATTCGGTGCTGGTCCGGACGGAGGTGTTGAATAATCTGAGCCAGGGGGAGGTAGATACGCTGGTCACTTATCCCGAGGCCCTGGCTGAAAAAGTGGTGGATCGGCAGGTGCTGCGTGAAATGTCGATGGTCGTCAGACAAGGCGATAAATTATCGCTTTCCTTTGTAGAGAATTTGCTGGTAGAATATGGTTTTCAGCGGAATGATTTTGTTTACGAACCCGGTCAGTTCTCTATCCGGGGGAGCATCATCGATGTGTATTCGTTTGCAGAAGAGCAGCCCGTACGGATTGACTTTTTCGGTGATGAGGTGGAGTCGGTGCGTTTTTTCGATATTGAAACTCAGTTGTCGGATAAGCGGGTCGACCATGTGTCCATTGTACCTGACTTGAGCGGAGGTGCAGAACTTTCAGAACTGAAGCATACTGATCTGTTCTCGTATTTTGCTGAAAAACCGGTATGGTGGGTTAAAAATGGAATGTTTGTTTATGACCGGACCCGGGCTTTAAATAAAGAAACGGGAGAGGAAGAGATCAGTGAGGCAGATGGCCTGATGAATTTTATCGATTCCTGTCCGGTTGTGGAGTGGGGACCGGATTTGTATTTCAGAGGGGAGACCGTGGATGCGGGATGCGAACCTCAGCCTCCGACCAACAAGCATTTCGATCTGTTGGCTGAAACTTTGCAATCCCGTCAGGCTAACGGTTTTCAGCTATATATCTGTTCCGGCAATGAAATGCAAATACAGCGCATCCGGGACATCTTTAAGGATTAAGGCTATGACATTGCGTTTACCTGGCTGGAGGGAGTCGTGCATGAGGGCTTTTCGGATGCCAATGAGAAGATTTGTGTTTATACGGAGCATCAGATTTTCGATCGTTATCACAAATACCGTTTACAGACTACCCGCATCCGCCAGGGCCGGGAAGCTATTACGCTGAGCGAGTTACACAACCTCCATCCCGGGGATTATGTTGTACACATCGATCATGGCATCGGACGGTTCGGAGGATTGGTAAAAATCAGTAATGACGGCAAGGAACAGGAAGCGATACGCCTGGTGTATAAAAACAATTCCGAGTTATATGTCGGTTTACATTCCTTGCATAAAATTTCCAAATATAAAGGAAAAGACGGCGTGCCTCCGGTGGTGAATAAGCTGGGCGGAGATGCCTGGAATAAATTAAAGCAAAAGACCAAATCCCGGGTAAAGGATATTGCCCGCGAATTGATCGCTTTGTATGCACGGAGGAAAAAAGAAACGGCTTTTGCTTTTTCAAAGGATTCTTACTTGCAGGAAGAAATGGAAGTTTCGTTTATGTACGAGGAGACTCCCGATCAGATGAAAGCTATCGAAGCCGTTAAGTCGGACATGGAACAGCCGCAGGTCATGGACCGTCTGGTTTGTGGGGATGTCGGTTTCGGGAAGACAGAAGTCGCTATCCGGGCAGCTTTTAAAGCCGTGGCCGACAGTAAGCAGGTGGCTGTGCTGGTACCGACCACCGTTTTGGCTTTTCAACATTATACTACTTTTACGAAACGGCTGGAAGGCATGCCCTGTCGGGTGGAATATATCAGCCGGATGAAGAAAAGCAGCGAGATAAAAAAAATATTGGACGATCTGAAAAAAGGAAAGGTAGATATCATCATAGGCACCCATCGATTGACCAGTAAAGATGTGGAATTTAAGGATCTGGGATTGTTGGTTATCGATGAGGAACAGAAATTCGGGGTAGGGGTAAAAGAGAAATTGAAACGGTTGAAGCTGAATGTCGATACGTTGACCCTTACAGCTACGCCTATCCCAAGGACTTTGCAGTTTTCTTTGATGGGAGCCCGTGACATGTCGATTATCCGTACTCCGCCTCCCAATCGTTATCCTATAGTGACGGAATTGCATCGTTTTGACGAGCAACTGATCAAAGAAGTTATTTTATACGAGATTTCGCGTAACGGTCAGGTGTTCTTCATTCACAATCGTGTGGAGACGATCCGCGATATTCAGGGTATGCTGAAGAGGATTCTCCCTCAGGTTAAAACCTGTGTAGCGCACGGGCAAATGTCCGGAGAAGAGCTTGAAAGAGTGATGCACGATTTTGTGCGGGGTGATTATGACGTTTTAATAGCCACCACCATTATTGAGTCGGGACTGGATATCCCTAATGCCAATACCATGATCATCAATCAGGCTCAGAATTATGGCTTAAGCGATTTGCATCAGCTGAGAGGACGAGTGGGGCGTTCGAATAAAAAAGCGTTTTGTTATCTGCTGACTCCTCCTCTGGATATGGTGAATCCGGATGCCCGTCGGCGTTTGAAAGCCATTGAAGATTTTAGCGGGCTGGGTAGTGGCTTTAATATCGCAATGCAGGATTTGGATATACGGGGAGCCGGGAATATCCTCGGGGCCGAGCAATCCGGATTTATCGCTGAAATCGGTTATGAGACCTATCAGCGGATATTGAACGAAGCTTTGTTGGAACTTCGGGAAGAGGAATTTCCTGAAATGCAGGATCGGGGTGCCGAACAACCCAGAGAATTTGTGACCGATTGTGTCATCGAATCGGATTTTGAAGCCTTGATTCCGGATACTTATGTGGAAAATATCAGCGAGCGTATACGCTTATACCGTGAATTGGATAATATCTGTGATGAGCAAGGCTTGGAACGGTTCGAGAGAGAATTGAACGACCGTTTCGGGGAACTTCCCTTACAGGTGAAGGGATTGATGGAAGTAGTCCGTACTCGCCGCTATTGCCTGGACCTGGGGATAGAAAGGCTGCTGGTCAGGAATGGAAAAATGATCATGTACTTTGTGGGGGAACAAACCTCTCCTTTTTATCAATCGGCTGTGTTTGCCGGTATCCTGAAATTTGTGCAGAAGCAATTTTTGTCCTGCCGATTAAATGAGAAAAACGGTAAGTTATCTTTGATTTTCACGGAAGTAACCGACGTGAGCAAGATGGCGGGGTATGTGAAGAAGATGTGGAAAGAGGTGGTAGACGTTTAGGGATTAAAGTTTATAGTTTATAGTTTATAGTTTAAAGTTTAGGGTTTATAGTGTAAAGGGGGGAGGGATGTGAAGGGATGCGAATTCAATGGATTGTATAGATGAATGTTGTAGTGGATGCGGGTAATACCCGGATAAAATACGCTTTTTTCGATCAGGATCGGTTGTTGGAAACGAAATACCGTGAGGAAAGTCTTTTAGAAGACGTTCTGAGATGGAAGGCGAAAGGTTTTTCTATGGATGTTTTTCTATCGGGGAGCGGTAAAATACCCGAAGGCTTGGTGGCTTTGCTGAAAGAGCAGGCGGATTTTTGTGTAGAAGCTTCTCCTTTGATGGAGATGCCGCTGAAAATCGGCTACGATACGCCGGGTACGCTGGGTTTCGACCGGATTGCCGCCTGTACCGGAGCCCTGAAGTTGTTTCCGGGATGCCCCTTGCTGGTGATCGATTCCGGGACGTGCATCACCTTTAATTATGTCAGCGCCGAGGGCATTTTTCTGGGTGGGAATATTTCTCCGGGTTTGGAGATGCGTTTCCGGGGATTGCAACATTTTACAGCCCGTTTGCCTTTAGTGAGTCCGGAAAAAGAGTATGGAGGGATGGGTACGACAACAGTTGAAGCCATCCGGAATGGAGTGATGCAAGGGATGCTTTTCGAAGTAGAAAGCTATATACGGCATTTCCTGGAAGGACAAAACCAAGGCAAGGTGGTGATTACCGGAGGGAACGCTTATTATTTAGAGCAGCATTTACAAGGGGGGACGGTATTTAATGAAAATCTGGGCTTTGTAGGCCTGAATGAAATATTTTTATACACTAAAAAGCTTAATTAATTGTTAAAATGTGGTTTTTCTGCTGTGTATTTAAAGAAATAAGTAATATTTTTGCGAAGAGAGAGTTTTAACCGTTAGAATAAAGTTAAATCAACAAAGAAGTTCATAAAAACATACAATCATGAAAAAATTTTTTGCTTTAGTGTTTGGAGTATGTCTTTTGGGGGGAGTGGCAAAGGCGCAGACGCTTGACTCTAAGTATGGACTGGATAGTGCCCAGACGATAGTCAATGCTTCTATTTATTCAGAATTTGTAAAACAGAAGAATTTTAAGGAAGCACTACCGGCATGGCGGTATGTTTTCTTTAATGCTCCTAAGTTCCAGAAGAAGACTTATGCCAATGGGGAGATGATCATGATCAACTTATTGAAGCAGACCAAAAATCCTGCTTATCTGGATACATTAATGATGATTTACGATCAGCGGATCAAATATTTCGGCGATGATCCCCGCAATGGTGAAGGATGGATTTTAGGTAGAAAAGGGGGAAATCTGATCGCTCTGGGACCGAAAGATATCGATACGAAAAAAGAAGCTTACGGCTATCTGACTAAATCTTTTGACATGGAAGGGGCAAAATCCGATCCTTTGAGTGTGCAGATTTTATTTTTTACTGCCGGCGACCTCTTAAAGGCAGAGCATATGACGCGGGACGAATATATCAATCTCTACATGAAGATCAGCCAGTATATCGAACATGGATTGAAAAATTCCAAAAAACCGGAATTATTTAAAGAGGTGAAGGGGAATGTCGATGGTTTATTCTTTTCTTCCGGTGTTGCCGACTGTGAGACGTTGGATCGTTTGCTTACCGAAAAATATAACGCAAATGCTGACGATGTGGATAATCTGAAATCGATTATTTCGTTGTTGCGTCGCAATGAATGTTTGGACCTTCCGCTTTATACCACAGTGGTTGAAAAGTTATATGAAAAGGATCCCAGTTCAGAAGCTGCCTACAGCTTAGCAGTAATGTTCATCAAGCGCCAGGATTTCGAAAAAGCGGAAACCTATTTGGTTGAAGCGCTCGAAAAAGCAGAAGCGGGCGATGAAAACAAGGCGGACTATTATCTGCGTCTGGCACAATTGAAGGCCGGTAAGAAGCAGTATGCTGCCGCTAAAGCCAATGCGTTGGAGGCTTTGAAGCTCAATCCGAATCTGGGTGCTGCTTATATCATGATAGGCAAAGCCTATGCAGCTTATGCGCCTAGTTATGGTCAGGATGCTTACGATCATGCTTCCGTGATGTGGGCTGTAGTGGATAAGTTCGTCAAAGCGAAGCAAGTGGACCCGAGCGTGGCTGAACAGGCTAATAAATTGATCGCTGAATATTCGCAACATTTTCCTTCTAAAGAAGAAGCATTCTTCAGAAGCGTAAATGCAGGCAGTCAGGTGAAAATCGGGGATTGGATTAACGAGACTACCGTTGCCCGTTTCAAATAATTGAAAAGTTTTCATGAGGATTGTTTTTCCAATTATATTTTGTTTAAAAAGCATTACTGTTCTTTTGGGGACAGTAATGCTTTTCTCATGTAAGAATGACATCCGGGAAGTAAATAAAGTGGCCGAAAATGAAGAGGTCAAGCCGGAAATGACGGGCGAAAATATGGTGATGATCTATTCTGATTCTGCAAAAATCAAATATAAAGTCATTACTCCGGAATATTTAAAAGTCACCCGTGGTAAAGAAAAATATGAGGAGTTTCCCAGGGGAATCCATGTGATCTCCTACGATGCCGATGAACAGGAAATGGGGTCTATCCGGTCGAAATATGCTAAAAAACTGGAAGACGAAATGTTATGGGAAGCACGCAATGAAGTGGTGATCGTGAATGCTGAAGGAAAAAAACTCGAAACGGAATTGCTGTTTTGGGATACGAACAAAGGTATTATATATTCTGACCGTTATGTACGTTTGACTTCCGAGGGGCAGATCATTGAAGGTAACAACGGTTTTCAATCTGACCAGAATCTCGAACATCCGGTTTTCTACGGCATTACCGGTAAAGTCGAAGTTGAAAAGAAAAAGGAAGAATGACCGCTACTTTTATTGTGATATTGATCTGTTTGCTATTGTCCGCCTTTTTTTCGGGCATGGAGATTGCTTTTCTGACATCCAATAAGCTGCGTATAGAAATCGACAAGGCGAATAAAGGAATCACCCAATCGTTGATCGATTTGTTTGTATCGAATTCGGGCATGTACATTACAACCATCCTGGTGGGGAATAATGTAGTCATGGTGATCTACGGCATTTTCATGTCGGAATTCTTGTATAAGCAATTTGCCTTTTTGCATCTCTCAGTCGGTTTGGAGCTTTTTCTGGAAACAGTGATTTCTACCTTGATCATCCTGATATTTGCCGAATTTCTGCCTAAGACGGTTTTCCGTCTTCGTTCCAATTTATTCCTGAAAATATTTGCAATACCTGTATTTCTTTTCTATTTGCTTTTTTTCCCTTTGTCTTATTTTTCGGTTTGGTTGGGAGGGATTTTATTGCGCATTTTCACGGGACGGAAGCTGGAACAGAAAGAGCCTAACCGGGCTTTCGGAAAGATTGACCTCAATAATCTGATAGAGGAAGGAGAAGTAGATAATGTTTTACAGGAAGAGGTGCATGAGATCAAATTGTTCCGGAACGCTTTGGATTTCTCTGAGGTAAAATTGAGGGAATGTATCGTTCCCCGTCCGGATGTTGCTGCTTTGCCCATTGACAGTAGTATAGACGAATTGTCCGATCTTTTTATCAAGACAGGCTTATCCCGAATATTGATTTATAAAGAGAGTATCGATGACATCATCGGATATGTCCATATCTCTTCGCTTTTTCATCAACCTGCAACCATAAAAGAGGTGCTGAGCAAAATCCTGATCGTTCCGGAGACTATGCCTGCTCAACGCTTGCTGAATCTGTTCTTTAAGGACCAGAAGAGTATTGCGGTCGTCGTAGACGAATTCGGTATTACAGCCGGTATCGTTACCATCGAGGATATCATGGAGGAGATTTTCGGAGAGATTGAAGATGAGCATGACCATCTGAATTTGAGAGAAACGAGGATTTCCGATCATGAATATATCTTTTCCGGGCGGCTGGAAGTAGATTATCTGAATGAGAAGTATCATCTGAATCTGGAGGAACGAGAGGAATATGAAACGCTTGCAGGCCTGATTTTATATTTCAATGAAAGCATCCCTCAAGAAGGTGAAGAAATCGAAGTCGAGGGAACGATCTTCCAGATTCTAAAGGTGAAGAATGCCAGAATAGAGGAAATCAAAGTAGTGTTGTGAATTTTTTATATAGTTTTGTCTTTAAATTTGATAACCTTTTG
Source organism: uncultured Odoribacter sp. (assembly GCA_905204385.1). The sequence goes on from CAJKZL010000090.1 coordinate 9,220, forward strand.
CTAAAAATGGTTATTTTTACCGCATAAATATTATTATAGGATTCAGCGTGGCGATGAAAACAGGAATATTGATTATTATTTTTTT
>CAJKZL010000091.1 GCA_905204385.1 uncultured Odoribacter sp.
TTCATACAAGGTTTGCTTGTACGCTTTCGTCCAACGCCTATCGATGGGAGCCCCGCCGAGATTCACAACCACGTCCGCATCGGACAATAAGCGGACCAGCCGCTCCTCCCTCCCGCTCTCGAAATACTCCCGGCCAATGCCTTTCACAACATGACCTTGTGCCGAAAAGTAATCGGACAGATGACTACCTATGAAACCTGTCGCTCCGCTGATAGCTATATTCATGACAACTTTTTCAGTAATGAAACGGATGATTTGCTTTAAAGTTCCGCGCCGGACATAAATAATCCCCGATCCGCGCCGCCTGTTCATTATTTCAAGGCCGATAACGTGATTTTTTTACTTTTTCCCTATATTTGTAAGTTCTACATCGATCACCCATGAAATTAATATTAATTATACTCCTCGCTACCTACTCTTTACTTGTCAAAGGAGTTGGCAACATGCCGGCCGACGAATATGTCCTATTACTCAATTCCATCAGTTTCAGCGAGAAATGGACCGATCTTCAACGGGAGGGATTGAACGAAAAAATCACCCGTGATTTCAGTCATCTCCAATTCAAAAGCGAAGAACTATCCATCCCTGCTATCGGCAACGAATCACAAGCGGAAGCCCTTCGCCAAAAGCTGATATCCCGCTATCCATCACCTCCCCGCATTATCGTCTTTATCGGCGCCCCCGGCTGGATAGTCTGCCGTCCCCTGTTCGAAGAGCAATGGAAGGGAGTACCCGTAGTGATTTGCCAATCGAAAACCAGATTACCCCGGACAACGGAAATTCTCTACGCCAAAACACCCCTCGACGAACAAAATAGCACCTCCATCGGAGAATGGACAAAAGGCTATAATGCCACAACGGTGGAAACTACTCTTTATATTGAAGAAACGGTGAAACTGATGCGTAGACTTATGCCTGAAATGAACCGGCTCGCCTTTATTTCGGACAACCGTTTCGTCAGCATTCAGGCTCGGCAAATGATGGAACAAAATATGAAACGGCATTTTCCGGACATCGGGCTCATCCAGCTTTCCGACTCCTTATATTCCACCGATGCCCTGCTCGGAACCATCAGTCAGTTCGATAAAAATGTCGGCATTATCTATTATTCCTGGTTCAAGCCCTATCAAACCGATACCCCTTTTCAACTGAAAGACAATATACAGGATATCATCTGCAATTTTTCCAAAGTTCCCGTTTTTACCCTGAAGGACTGGTATGGCGAAAATAATTTCGCAGGAGGCTATTATGTCAGCCTGGACGAATTACGCAACACCCTTTATGAAAAGGTCTATCTAATCCTGAAAGGAATGCCGGGATCTTCCTTACCTGCTTGCGAAAGCGGTAAGCCCCGGGCTTATCTCGATTATTCCAACTTGCTATGGTATAAAATTCCTTCCCGATACTTCCCCGACGATGCTGTATTTTCCCATATGCCACCGGGATTTTTTGAACGCTATCGCCAACTGATTGCGTTTGGGGTCATCACCCTCCTCCTGATTCTCGCATTTTTTCTGATCATTCAGCGGCGCACTTACATACACCGCAAACTGGTACAACGCATCATCGATGGCCTCGAAAATCCGGTGTATCTGGTAAACGAAAACGGCTTTATACAAAAACTCATCAACCCTTCCCCGGCTACCCTCCGTTTTTTGGGTATAGAACAGCTAGAAGGAATTTCCCCCAAGACACTCATCCGGAACCCTCAGGAGTATGAAGCCTACCTTCGGCTGCTACGAACAGTGATGCGCTCCCGCGAATCCGGTAGCATAAAACTGTCCATCACCAATTATGAAGGAAAATATATGTACCTTCAATTATCGGTGATCTATTATAACTTTAAAAATGTCATCCTATCCGTACAGGATATCTCCGAAACAGAAAAACGCCATCGGAGAGACAAGGAAAACCTGAATTTCTTGAATTCCGTATTCAATGACATGCCCGTCCCTACCAGCGTAAAGGATATAGACCACGATTTAACGTATTTACTTTGGAACAAAGAGGCCGAACATTTATATAAAATAAAAAGGGAAAACCTGATCGGTACGGATGGCAAAGGGGTCTTCCCTTCGGAAACAGAAGAAATCTTCGACCGTTTCGATAAAGATTACCTGCGCGACCCCTCCGCTTTTCCCAAGCTTTTTACCATGCACACCAAAGAAGGCGACGATAGAAAGATTCTGATGTACAAAAAAATACTTCAACAGGGCAACGACCGCTGGTTAATCAGTTCAGCCTTCGACCTGAGTGAAGCCGAACACAACCGCCGCGAAGTGGAAAAACTCACCCGCAAATATCAAATGGTAATTCAGGCAGCGAAATTATCCACCTGGACCCTGGACATTCCGTCCGATACCATCCATCATGAAACCGGCAATCAACTTAACCCTGGAGGAAGCCCTTCCGCTATAACTACGTCTGTTCATGCAGAAGCCATCCGGAATATTCATCCTTCCCATCGCGAAAAAATGGACCGGGCCTTGCAGGATATCATATCCGGAAAAACCACACTCTATCATGAACAGTACCTATGGAAACAGCCGGATTCCAACCGTTATTACTGGGTGGAAAGTTTCGCCCTTCCCAGTAAATACGATCCGGAAACCGGACTCCCCGTTCAATTGGTCGGGGCTTCGATGAATATCGACGAACGCAAGCAGCTAGAAGCCGAACTGATCCGGGCCAAAGAAAAAGCGGAAGAAAGTAACCGACTGAAATCGGCCTTTCTCGCCAACATGAGCCATGAGATTCGTACCCCACTGAATGCCATCATCGGCTTCTCGGCCCTTTTGACCGACACGGACGATCCGGATGAAAAAAAAGAATATGCCCGCATCATAGACAATAACAACCAACTCTTGCTTCAATTGATCAACGATATTCTCGACCTTTCGAAAATAGAAGCCGGCACCCTTGAATTCAATATCGTCCCTGTAGACGTCAACCTCATGCTTGCGAACCTGGAACAAAGCTTCCGGCTGAAAATGCAGGAAAAACCGGTAGAGTTGAAATTTACGGAACGCATGGAACATTGCCTCATTGCTACCGATCAAAACCGGGTGGTGCAAGTACTGACCAATTTCCTGACCAATGCCATGAAATTCACGGCACAAGGCTCCATTACCGTAGGCTATTATCGGGAAAATGCGGAAATGCTCCGTTTCTACGTCACCGACACCGGTACGGGCATTCCTGCCGATCAATTAAAAAATATCTTCGGTCGTTTTGTCAAACTGAACAATTTTTCCCAGGGAACCGGACTGGGGCTGGCGATCAGCGAAATGATCGTATCGCACCTGAAAGGGCAAATCGGAGTGGAATCCGTTTACGGAAAAGGATCGACATTTTGGTTCACCCTTCCCTACAATCCCGTCTCCGATTAACCCGCAAAACGCTACTTCCCTGTATGGGCATCGGCCTTTTCTTTTACTTTGGCAATTCGTTTGGCTGTCTCCGGATGACTGCTGAACATTTTCTGAAACATGGACGATTTTTGCCCTTCGGACAGTTGATTCAATTTTTCAAGGGCATTGGCCATACCATAAGGATCAAAGCCATACTTTACGCAAAATTCAAATCCATAGGCATCGGCCTCCAGTTCTTGCTTCTGAGAAAACCGCGCGCTCGATAAAGCCTGAGCCATTTCACCTAATTGCGATTCGGACAATATTTCCAGCACACCTCCAGCAACTCCTGCCGCATTTTTAGCAGCCGACGCTAAATAAGCATTTTTCATGGCATCTTTGCTGTCCGTATGAACCACATGACCGATTTCATGACCGATCACCGCCATCAACTCATCATCGTCCATCAGGTCCATCAAGGCCGAAAAAACACGGATACTACCGTCCCCGCAAGCAAAGGCATTGATATCCACCACTTCATAAACCTTATAATTCAAAGTCAATCCCTCTATCGCACCCACCTTCTTCATCAATGAATCCAGCCTCTTCGAATACGCCGACTCCGGAGTGGAAACAGGATTATGCTCATCCATCCATTTCACCGACTCGCGGCATAAGGCAGCCACATCCTCGTCGGACAATTTGATGGCAGAAGCCATATCCGAAGCTGCATTCAACATTTTCTTCGTATTGAGGGTACGGTTCCCGATTTTAATCTGCGCCTGTACCATGACCACGCTTGAGGCCAACAAAAAACTCATTAACACCCATTTTTTCATTTCACTCGATTTTAAATTTATACCGCACAAAAATAGTAAATAGTCCGTTATACCGGCCCCTCATCCGATAATTGTATCTTTTTCCTGTAAGTGCTTCTTTAGGTATAAAAACAAGTCACGTCTCTTCGTCCGACAATTGCCTCCCATTCTCCCTTCCGGCTTGAAAAAACACCACACTTCAAGAATTACTAAAAAAAACCAGTCAAAAGTTTGGCATTCTACGATTTTTTCGTAGATTTGCGAATAAATCGTAAAAAACATCGCTCTATGGAGAAATTAACCTTTCAGGAAGAAGAGATCATGTTAATCGTCTGGCAACAACAACAAGGAGCCATAAAGGATTTTCTCAACAAAATGACCGATCCGAAACCGCCCTACACCACAGTAGCTTCGATTGTAAAAAATCTGGAAAAAAAAGGATATGTTCATGCCCGACGATATGGAAACACATATGTTTATTCCCCCGCTATCGACGAAAACGATTACAAAAACCGTTATCTTTCGGGCGTAGTACGCAACTATTTCGAAAATTCATACAAAGAAATGGTGACTTTTTTTGCCAAAAAGCAGAAAATTTCCGCCGAAGAATTACAAGAAATCATCCGTCTGATTGAAAAAGAATAGGTCCACCGACATATTTTAATTTTGGCAAACGCTTTGTTTTTATAGGATGAAATAAGGCGACGCCTGAAACTAATTCCGATATATTACTTAATATGGAGAGTCTTTATATCTACATTGCCCGGATAAACATTGCTTTGATCGTGTTTTATCTGTTGTACCGTCTCCTTTTTGCCCGCGACACCTTTTTAGAAATCCGGCGCTTATTCCTATGGTCGCTTTTGGCTCTGGCCTTCACTTATCCGTTTATCACCCTTACACCCCGACCCGCTGCCACACAACCAGCATTGTACACAGCCATTGCCGGTTATGCGGAAGTCATCCATCAGGCGGCTGCAACTGCGGCCCCTCCCCGAACGACGGCCTGGAGCTGGCAGGATTTGTTATTATGGATCTACGCATCGGTCAGTCTTTTCCTCCTCACACGAATGTTATTCCAGCTTTTGTCGATTTGCCGGATGGCCCGCCAGGGACGGAAAATTATTTGTCAAGGGCAACAGGTCATCGGTCTATCCCGAAAAACTCCGCCGTTTTCCTTCTATAACTGGATATTTCTCGCCCCCGCTATATACGAAGAAAAAGACCTGGCTGAAATTCTGGCCCACGAAAAAGCGCCCGCCTCTCAATACCATTCGGTAGACATGATTGCAAGTGAGCTTATTTGTATCCTATTTTGGTTCAACCCCGTAGTATGGCTGCTACGAAAAGAAATTCGCCATAACCTCGAATTTCTGGCCGACAAAAAAGTTATGGCCGCCGGCTACAACCGGAAAAATTACCAATATCACTTACTTCGCCTGACTTATCGATCGACTGCAGTAAAATTTGTAAATAATTTCAATGTCTCATCTCTAAAAAAACGAATTGTTATGATGAATAAGAAACGCACCTCAAGAATAGGGCTGATCAAATACGCCTTACTTCTTCCCGTCACCGGACTGCTGATTCTATCGGCTAATGCCGGAACGGTAGTAAAAATGGCCGGTGAAACCTGGCAGGAAATTAACCGGGTCCTCCCTCAACAGGACGAACAAAACGTCACTATCATAAGCGGAACGGTGACCGACGAACACGGAAATCCCCTTCCCGGCGCAACCGTAATTATCAAAGAGACTTCCGTAGGTTCCGTCTCCGACGTAAACGGACAATTCAAACTGTCGGTCAGTAAACCCGGCATATTGGCCATCTCTTATGTGGGTAGAAAAACGGTATATCGACCTTTCGACCTCGAAAGCCAACCCTTTCGCATCAAGATGGAGAAAGACGTCGCCCAATTGGATAAAGTGGTTGTAACAGGCTATTCACCTTCAACAAATTCCGAAGTAGAGGAGGCTGTCTTCGTGGTTGTAGAAGAAATGCCTGTTTTCCCTGGTGGCAATGTATTGAAATATATTGCCCGGCAAATAAAATATCCGGTCATCGCTCAGGAAAATGGAATCCAGGGTACGGTTTTCGTCTCTTTCGTCGTCGATAAAAATGGAGCGGTCACCGATGCCAAAGTAGTCAAAAGCGTGGACGCCAGCCTCGACAAAGAAGCTTTACGGGTCATCAATTCCCTGCCCAAATGGCAACCGGGCAAACAACGTGGAAAAGCCGTGGATGTCCAATTCGTCCTTCCGATCGAATTCATCTTGGTTACGCCCCAAACGGCTGAGAACGTGGACAGTCCGGAAAATAAGTTGAAAATGGCAGACAGTTTATTATACATCGTGGACGGAGCCAAATTAAAACATAATGAACTCTCACAAGTCGATCTTAATCCAGAAAACATCACCAGCATTACCGTTTTAAAGGAGAAATCTTCCGTTGCCTTATACGGAAAAGAAGGAGAAAAAGGAGTTGTGATCATTACGACTAAACAAGACAAATAACATCCGCTTCCGGCTCGGGAAAGCTTTAATGTTTCCCGAACCGGAAATAACATTTCTATTTCATGAAAGAAAATAAATACGACGAATCGGCATTCTTTGAAAAATACAGCCGGATGAATCGTTCTCGAAACGGCCTGGAAGGAGCGGGAGAATGGAATACCCTGAAAGAATTACTCCCCGACTTTAAAGGCAAACGGGTCCTCGACCTCGGATGCGGTTATGGCTGGCATTGTCTCTATGCCATGGAACAAGGCGCACTCAAGGCTACAGGTATCGATATCTCCGAAAAAATGCTGGCCGTAGCCCGCGAAAAAAATCACTATCCCCAAATCGAATATCTTTGTATGCCTATCGAAGACGCCGCTTTTCCTCCGGAAAGCTTCGACATCGTCCTGAGTTCCCTGGCATTTCATTACCTTCCCTCCTTCGGGGATATTGCCCGGAAAGTAAACCACTTTCTCACTGCCGGCGGCTATTTTGTCTTTTCGGTCGAGCATCCTGTTTTTACAGCTCAAGGCTCCCAGCAATGGCACTGCGACCAAGAGGGTCATATACTCCATTTTCCGATAGACAATTATTTCTACGAAGGAAAACGAACCGCCGACTTTTTGGGAGAAAAAGTGATCAAATACCACAAAACGCTCACCACCTATCTGGATGGCCTGCTAACCAACGGCTTTGAACTCATGCGGCTGGTGGAACCTCAACCTCCCCGCAACATGCTTACCCAAGAAGGCATGAAAGACGAGATGCGACGCCCCATGATGCTGATTGTGGCTGCCCGGAAGAAATAATTCCTCAATCCCACCAAAAATACCACACCGTAGAATGCAATAAAGCCTGGGCAAGCATACCGAGGGTAGTGTTCTTACCCTGTTCTGTCACTGCCGGACAAAAGGCACACTGCTCCTTGGCCAGTTGCAACGCCTGCCGTTCGTCTTCCACAGGCCGGGCCACATAAAATTCAATCTCATCCACTCCGACGACTGCCGGAATGGCCCCATAAGCCTCATACCAATGTTTGGCAATCGCCAGCAATTCCGCCCGTTCAGGCCGGCCTTCACCATACCGGAAAGGAAACCATCCCAAAATTTTCCAGGGTTCTTCCACCGGTATCCTTATCAGCAGCAATTCCTCCGTCAAACGGGTATAATAATTCCAGTAAGCCGACAACTCTGTATTCGGAGTCCCCTCTTTCAATTCCGCATTCTCCGCACTCAACTGCCGTCCCGCTATCAGGCGGTCTAAATATTCCTGCCCGTCCGGCAGTTCGGTTTCCTCCAGCAGGCACCGCCTTTCCTCCCTCACCTTATTCATATCCGGCATTCCCTCCGTTTGACAAAAATCCTCCAATGCATCGTCTATCTTCAATAATACGGGCACATATCCACCTTCCCGTCCGGCCTCCACGGCCACGAAATAAGCAGCGTCCAACGGGTGGGCATCTGCCGTCGGAGCAAACCAATCGCTCGGGCAATCCGCATACTCCATCATCCGGCAAGCCATCTCGGAGGGACGTTCAGGAATCACCGGAATATCGCCATCCACACCGGCTAAAGCCACCAAACGGCTTTCCGGACGAAACTCTGCCAGATAAAACGGATAAGGAAAATCCATCAACACCACCTGCGCAGCAAAAATAAATGCCGGCGTATCGTACAATAACAAATCTACGTAAAGATAATCTTTTCCGCAAGCGCCTCCCAACACCATTCCGGTCTCCCGTCCACTCCCCCGCTCTCCCAGCACCCGGGCAATCAGGCAATCTTCGATCTCATAACGTAGCCGGAGCGATTCCGACGGCTCACTATTTTCAACCGGAACCACCAGGAATGCAGCCTTCGCGCCACAGTTCTCCAGCTTGTCGGCATTCACTGCCTCCCCACTGAAATATTCCCGTACCAGTTCCGCAAAGCACGTATTTCCCACAACCGTGTCGTAGCGTAAATCCATCCCTTCCTCCAATGCCATCTCATAAACCGTATATCGCTCATCGGGACGCAGCAGTATATTTTTCTTCGCTTCTTCGAGCGCCATCGTCATACAGGCTTCCAGCTTCGTCAGCGGAAACATACCTTTTTCCATCCCCGCGGCCTGCTCCACCCGATTGATATATATCCTCGCCAATCCCTCGCCTATTGTCAACTCCATCATAATGTAAAAAGCATTATACGACTCATTTTCGGGCAGATCGACCAATGCGGCATGATAAAAGCGGACATCGAAATAATTCTGTTCCTCCACATAATGCAATCCCACCTTCACTTCCTCCAAAGGGATGTTCCGGCCATACATCTCGAATCCCAGCGACTCCCCCTGTGTGCCCTGCATGTAAGGTAAAAAATTCCATTTTCCCCGGAATTGTTCCGGCATTCGGGCCACCAGCCAGGGAAGGAGATAAAACAAATAAACCTGCCCCTCTACGGCAAAGGTAAACTCATAATTTCCGCCGATATTAAAATTTACGTCTTCGCCCAGCAACCTGACTCCCTCGGCAACCATTTCGATCATCTTATCCGCCTCTTCCTCCTCCCGCTTTTCCACCATTTCGGCCAACAGGGCTTCCCGTTGCGTAAACCATTGCCAGA
>CAJKZL010000092.1 GCA_905204385.1 uncultured Odoribacter sp.
CGTCAGGCGGGAACATAAACTTTCCCTCAAAAGATGGTCGAAATCCTGGCAATCACAGTGAATACGGGTATCGCTCACTTTAAGGGCGAACAAACCGACAACGCTTGTGCCGTAGTCCTTCGGGCAGATATAGTCCGCTAGGCTAAGACAAGCCGTGCCCGCTTTTTGCTGGCGAAGCATGGACAGGCGATGACCGTTGTCTAATACAATGTCGTCGTTTTCGCTGTAAGCACCGTAGAATTTCACCAGGAGGGAAGCTTCGAATTCTTTGTTTGCCACCACTTCTCCCAACATCTCCAGGGCTGCCTGGTAGGTGCGGTCGGCCTCTTCATTCTGGAGAATAAGTTCCGGAAATTTCCCTTTGAAGCCCCAAAAATGGAAAAAGGGAGTCCAATCGATCCGGTCGACCAACTCCTGTAGATCCATGTTTCTGACAGTCAGGTGATGTTCGCCGAAAGTGGATGGCTGCCGATAGCTCTCCGGACCGAAGCCCGGTAAATTTAAGGACAGTGGAGACAATTGCTGCGCTTCCCGGTAAGCCACAGGATGCTGTTGTTTTTCAAAATATTGCCGGCGAATTTCGGTTTGTTCCGCTTTCATTTGCCGGATAAAGTTTTCCCGGTCGGATAATAGACGCTTGATGATTCCGGCAGTGCGTGAAGCATCTCCTCCCTGAACGACACAATAATCGTATTTAGAGGCTAATTTCACCGCCGTATGTACGGAAGAGGTAGTCGCTCCGCCGACAATCAACGGAAGGTTCAGTTGTTCTTTCTGCAGCATTTCACACAGGGCTTCCATCTCGCCGAGCGAGGGAGTGATGAGTCCGCTGACGCCGATGACGGCCGCCTGATGAGTTTTGGCGGCTTCCAGTATCTTTTGGTTTTCCACCATCACGCCTAGGTCGATCACTTCGAAATTGTTGCAGGCGAGAACTATGCTGACGATATTTTTGCCGATGTCGTGAACGTCGCCCTTGGCCGTAGCTAGGATTACTTTGGGCCGTGCGGAAGATCGGTTACCGGATCGGTTGTGTTTTTCAATTTCGGGTTGTAGGATCGCCACTGCTGTTTTCATGGCTTTGGCGGACTTCACCACCTGAGGCAGGAACATCTTTCCTTCGCCGAACAGTTGGCCTACTTTGTCCATGCCTTGCATCAGAGGACCTTCAATGATTTCCACCGGGGTGGCATAGTGTGCCAGGGCTTCCTCTAAGTCGGCAGACAGATACTCCGTATTGCCTTTGACCAGGGCATAGGCCAGACGCTCTTCCAGGGAATGACTGCGCCATTCTTCGTTTTTAATATTTTTCCCGGTGGCGGTTTTCTGTTCTTTGATTTGTTCCGCCAATTCGATAAGTTGTTCCGTGGCTTCCGGAAATTTATTCAGGACTACGTTTTCGACCGTTTTCAACAACTGCGGTTCTATGTCGTCGTAAACCTGCAGCATGGCCGGATTTACAATCCCCATATCCAATCCGGCGTGGATGGCGTGGTATAGAAAAACAGAATGCATAGCCTCCCTAACGGGATTGTTGCCCCGGAACGCAAAGGAAAGGTTGGAAACTCCTCCGGAAGTGGTGCAGCCCGGCAGGTTGTCCTTGATCCAGGCGACCGCCCGGATGAAGTCCACAGCATAATTATTGTGTTCTTCGAGGCCCGTGCCGATAGCCAGGATATTGACGTCGAAGATGATATCTTCCGGACGGAAACCGGCTTTTCGGGTGAGCAAATGATAAGCTCTTCGGCAAATCTCGATTTTCCGTTCGTAAGTCACCGCCTGACCTTTTTCATCGAAAGCCATAACCACGACGGCAGCTCCCAGCCGGTGGATCTCAGCGGCTTTTTGCAGGAACGACGTTTCGCCTTCCTTGAGGCTGATGGAGTTAACGATACATTTCCCCTGCGCATTTTTTAATCCGGCTAGTATGGTGTTCCAGTCTGAGGAGTCGATCATGAGGGCAGCTTTGGCAATATCCGGATCGTTGTTGATATACCGGACAAAAGTACTCATTTCAGCCGCACTGTCCAGCATGGCGTCGTCCATATTAATGTCGATGATAGAGGCTCCGCCTTCGATTTGTTTCCGGGCGATCTGAGCCGCTTCTTCATAAGCTTTGGCATCGATCAGCTTGCAGAATTTGGCCGAGCCTGCTACGTTGGTCCGTTCGCCGATGTTGATGAAGTTGTTTTGTTTTCGGTCTACCACTACCGTTTCCAGCCCACTGACGGTCAGCCGGGGAGATAGTTCCGGAATGCGGCGGGGAGAACTGTCCGCCAATGCTTTGCGTATCGCTTCGATATGGGCAGGCGTGGTACCGCAACATCCTCCGGCTATATTCAGCAGCCCCTGCTCTGCCATTTGCTTGAGACAGGCGGCGGTGAGTGCGGGACTTTCATCGTATTCGCCCATCGCGTTAGGTAAACCTGCATTGGGGTAAATGCTCAACGGGCAGGCGAGTATTTTGGACAGCCTTTCAATAAAGGGTAACAGGTCGGTGGCTCCGAACGAACAATTCAATCCGAAACTGAACAACGGGTAATGAGAAACGGCGGTGTAGAGTGCTTCGAGACTCTGGCCGGTTAAGGTACGTCCACTTTTATCGTTGATGGTTGCCGAAAACATGACCGGTAGTGAGGTTCCTTTTTCAGTCTGCACTTTATCGATGGCATAAAGGGCAGCTTTAGCATTTAAGCCGTCGAATACGGTTTCCAGCAGGAGTAAATCCACGCCTCCGTCGATTAATCCATTTATTTGCCGGATATAGGTATCCACCAGGGTGTCGAAATCGACCGGCCGGTATTCAGGCCGGTTTACGTCGGGCGAGAGGGATAAGGTTTTAGAGATCGGACCTATGCTTCCTGCCACCCATACCGTTCTTCCCGACTCGCGGACAGCTTCTGCGGCTATTTTTGCTCCTTCGTAGTTCAGGCGGTAAACCGACTCTTCGGTCCGGTATTCTTCCTGTGAAAGGGCATTTGAATTGAAGGTATTGGTTTCGATGATGTCTGCTCCGGCTTCGATATAGGATCGGTGTATCTGTTTGATGATGTCGGGCCGGGTCAGATTCAATATATCATTGTTGCCTTTTAGGCAGACCGGGTGGTCGGAAAATTCTTCTCCCCGGAAATCGGCCTCCGTCAGGGCTTTTTGCTGGATGGCGGTGCCCATGGCCCCGTCGAGGATCAGTATGCGTTTTTTTTTTTCTTCCTGAATCTTAGTTGTTGTTCTGTTAATATTCATTTCCGGAACGAATTGTCGTTTTCCCGTTAAACTGTGGAATGCCTGTTCGGTCGATCGGAGATCTTCAGGTTTCGGAGAAGAGTCTCAGTTCGAATTGTCCGCAAATCCCTATCTTGTCGTCTTTGATGGCGATTGCTGCCAGGATATCGTTACAGGCCCTTGCTTTTTCAATGCAGGCAGGAATGTCTTCCGCTGTTTGAATCAAATTGGCGAAAGCGGTTGCATAGGTGTCTGCCAGAAGGGTATCCCTGCAAATGATCATGACCGCATCGGCTTTACCGAAACTCAGCGAGGGCCCTACCGTACCGGAGGAGGTGCAAATGCCCAGAGGGCTCTCTGCCGCTTCCAGGTGAAGGCCTGTTTTTTCGGATAGGGGAGAGGTCCCTGCAAATACGGCGATGTCCATATCTTCAGCAATATCGGCATAGATGTCGCCTCCGTTTTCTACCATCACTTCCGTCAAACCGAATTTTGCTTTCAGGGCTTCGCCGGTTTTCTGGGCCACGGCTCCGGCTACAGCGCTCATCGGACCGATTCCGCTTTGTCGGGCCGCGGCCGACATCTCCTGAAAGATGGCCGGTGCTTCCGGCCCGGCGGCATAGGGCAGTAGCGAGCGCGCATAGTCCGGATTCCGGAAAATCCAGTCGTCCATTTCCGCCCGGAGGCTGGATACGAACCGACGGGCATAAGCGGGAATCGTCGGGTGCCAGCATGCGCGGTTTATGCCGATGCAAAGATCGGTTTCCTTGTGTTTTACGAGGAAATGCACCCATCGGTCCTGCCTGAAATGACTGCGGTATGTTCGGTCGACATAGTCCATATCGGTCTTTTTAGTTACGGTGTCCTTATCGGTCCGGTGTAGGGTTATCCTGCAAATTCGATGCGGAAAAGCTTCAACGGACAGGCTTTAAGACATAATTTGCAGGCAATACATTTTTCGGGATTGAACTGCAGTTTCCAGTCGGGAGCGCTGATGGTCAAGGCATGCGAGAAGCAGGACGAAACACACATTCCGCAGTCGATGCAAAGGCTTTCGTCGTAGGAGACTTTGCTGGACACGGGGCTTACGGTCACGCCGCATCCGGCGAGGTAGGCGATGCCTTGTTCGAGTTTGTCTTCGTCGGCTTCGAGTTCCACGAGCAGGTTGCCGGATTTTCCGGCCTGTATTTCTGCTTTCAATATATTGATCCGGATGTCATAAAGTTTCACCAGGTCGTAAGTCAGGGAACGGTCGGTGGCATCTACCGGAAAGGATAATACAACTTTTTTTATCATGGCGTTTTAAATTTACAAAGTAATACGGTTTCATCGCTGGTTTAATCTTCGCTTTTCAGCCCTTTGAGGCTGGTGTTGGCGGGCATCGGGCGTACCGGTTCGGTGAGCAGGAAATCGCCTTTTTGAATCCAGTCTTTCAACAGACCGGCATTTTCGCGGGCTTTGGCCAGGCTGGACAGCGGAGCGGTGCGTATTTTTTGGCCATTGATTTCGATGGTTCCGCTGTGCAGGGCAGCATAGTTGGTTGTGCCTAGCAGCTGATTGCCGTTGCCGTAATCCACCACGTTGGTTTCGATCTGTTCGTTGCGGATGGAGACCCGCCGGGCGAGGTCTTCGTCCAGAACAGGGATCGGAATGCCGATGCCCACGTATAGCGTGATTCCGTATTTTTCGATGTAGGCTCCCCGCAGGTATCGGCTGTTCATCTGTTTTAAATCGCCCACGACGGCCAGGGTGCGCGTATTGCCGATCGGTACTCCGTGTTCGTTGACCGGTTTGGAAGTGTTGAACTGAGTACCGTTCCAGGTGACGTAACCCTCGGTGCCGCAAAGGAAGATATGAGTCCCGAGACCGATGGTCCTGCATTCGGGATCGTTCAGCAAGGGAGATAATTCACCGGCCGAACTGTAGGATGCATTTCTCATTTTGGGGAGCAGGGTTCCCATGTATGTATATTTGATCTGATCGGTGGTATTGGTAGCTACGTTATAATTCTGGTAGCAATTGCGGGGATTGTAGAGTATCGCTTCGTTGATGCTCTCTTTGTCGATGGTGGTTTTGATGTGTTTCCGGGGATAGCAGTCGGTTCCTTTTCCCCAGGCCTCCAGGGTGATCTTCTTGCCGTTCACCAGGTCTTCGATGATATGTGCGCCTCCGTAAGCCGGGGAGGAGGGATTGCAATCCGTAGCGCCGACATAGGTGTCGACGGCTGCCAGGCCTCCGCTGACGCGTACTCCGTTGAGCTCGATTTTTTCCATGCGGATGGGTGGATTGGCATGGCCGAAATTTAAAAATGCCCCCGAGGAACACATGGCTCCGAAGGTGGCGGTGGTTACAACGTCTACCTTTTCAGCGATTTCCTTGGCCGATAGGCTTTTGGATAATTCGGACACTTCTTCGGCCGTCAGTACGACTGCCGTCCCTTTTTTTATTTTTTCATTAATCTCAGCGTATGTTTTCATGTCTTTTTAATTTATGCTTTGTGAAATGGAAGATATAAAATCGATACCGGGGATTCAGCCACAGCAATTGCGGATGGCCGGCTCGACGAGTAGGCATGCCTGAACCTTGCAGGTATACCGTTAACGATGATAAAATAGAAATGATCAGCGCATGCAGCGCATATCCATAGAAGATACAAAAAGGGAGAAAAATTTAAGGTTCCGGTTCAAGCGGACAACGATACACGATAAATAGTCTGATTTTTTCATCTTTCTTTTGTTTAAAATTATAACTCCTGTTATCAGGCCGGGTTTTGGCACCTTTCGGAAGTCCGGAGGTTGTCGGAGTTTCATCGAGCCCAGTCTCTCAACTCCTCTTTATAATTCAAACAATCTTTCTTAAGGATTGAATTGACGGAACAAAGGAAAAAAATAAAATCTGAAAAAACAAATCCCCGGCCTTAAAAATTTTGACCGGAGATTTGCTTTGTTACGGTATTTTGCCGAAGGGAGAGGAGACCACTGCTTCCCTTCGGATGAATGCTTTTGGATAAGCGGCTTAAATGATCTTCAATCCCAGGGTGAAATTGAAAGAACGGGGTGCTTTTATTTTATGCCCCAGGTCTTTGAACGCTTTTTCATAGTCGATGTCGAAAGTCAGCTTCCAGATATCGGCACCGACTCCTATTTTCCCATGCCAGTTGGTCTTATCGGTGCTCACATCCCCCAGGTGTTTCAGATTTTTGATTTTACCCACGGAAAGCACCGGTCCCAGAAAAGCTCTTAGCCGGAGGATGGAAAGGTCTAAAACCTGAAAACCTACCATTAAAGGAATATCGAAAGTATTCAGTTTCAGGTCCACTTTATTTTCATCTTCTCCCAGAGATAATTGGTCTTGCTCGACAATGCTTTTCTTGTGTGAGTAATTCAGGGAAGGTTCCAGATAGAGCTTCCCCAAGTTAAGCCGCATGAAGCCTCCCAGCATAAATCCTGTATTGGCTTGTGTGCCGATCACGGTGGGAAGATCTCTCACTTTGATCCGGTTGCTGGATATTCCACCGTGAATACCCAGGTTGACAGGTAACTGTGCCATGACTCCAATGCCCCAAAAACATACTAATGTTGCTAATAACAGTTTTTTCATACGATTATCATTTTATATCCTTATTCCGGAAACTCCCTCCCCCTCTAATCTTTAATCTTTAATCTCTAATCTCTAATCTTTAATCTCTCATCTTTAAACTTTAAACTTTAAACTTTAAACTTTCATCTCTACCCCCTTCTCCTAAATTCCGACAATATAATTCCCGTAGCCACTCCGACATTCAGGGATTCTGTCTTTTCTTCGCCTGTGGCAAAACTGGGGATGGTCAATTTGAAGTCGGTCAGTCGGGCAATTTCTTCCGATATTCCTTTGCCTTCGTTTCCCATTACGATCAATCCTTTTCGGCACAAGGGAGCGTGATATATATTCTCCCCATCCAAAAACGTGCCAAAAACAGGAAAGTTTTCATTTTTCAGTTCTTTGAGCATTAACGGTAGATCCACATAAAATGTTTTCACCCTAAAAATGGCGCCCATGCTGGCCTGTACACATTTGGGATTATACACTCCGGCACATTCCCGGTCGCACAGAATGTGGCGTATGCCGAACCAATCGGCAACCCGCAATATCGTGCCCAGATTGCCGGGATCCTGGATTCCGTTGAGGGCGATCGTCAGATTGTCACCCACTTCCTTCGGATTGAAGGCATACGCAGGGATCTCTGCCAATGCAATGACATCGGGCAGGGACTGGAAATCGGAAATTGTGCTTATTTCTTTCTTGCTGACCTCGGTCACCCGGACGTCGGATAAAACTTTGTGTTGCTGTTCGATCCATTCGGGCGTAGCGAGGAGAGTGTGGATTTTCAGTCCGGAAAGCAATAGTTCGCCTACCAACTTTTCTCCTTCCACTTTAAAGAGATTATATTTTTCCCTGAATTTCTTTTTTTCAAGGTTTTGGACTATTTTTGTTACCTGTTTGCTAAGCATGATACATTTTCGGATTCTGTGCAAAAATAGTAACATTTTTGATAATTGGAGAAGCATGTCCCATATAAGATTGTATTGATTCTTGGTCTGATCTCCTTCCTTGCCGCTTGTTCGCCTACCAAATATGTAGGAAAGGGTGAGTATTTGCTTAATCGGGTGAAAGTGAAGATGGAAGATAAGAATGTAAGTACCGCCGAATTAAAGAAAGCGATTCGTCAACGTCCGAATACCCGCATCCTGGGGGTAGCCCGTTTTCATCTCGGGCTGTATAACCTCAGTGGGCGGGACGAACATAAGCGGTTCAATCAATGGTTGCGCTCTATCGGTGAGGCTCCGGTGATTTACAGCCCTTTTCTGACCGATAGGAGTCTGACCCAATTGCAGCTCTATCTCAATAATAAAGGATATTATGGGGCAGTGGTGTCGGATACGGTGTGGTATAAGCGAAAAAAAGCTTATGTGACTTATACTGTCCGTACCGGCCCTGCAACGCATATCGGCGATATTGCTTTCCGGGTGGACAGCAGCGTTATGATCGATGAGTTGCCGTTGACTTCGCCTCTTTATCGAAGCGTGTTGGAGGATTCCGTTCACACTTTGCTCCGGAAAAATATGCCGTTGGACGTGGAGATGCTGGAAAGCGAAAGGGAACGCATAACACATATGCTCCGGAAAAACGGATACATCAATTTTTCTAAAAATTTCATCCAGTTTTAAGCCGATACGCTGAAGAATAAACAGCAGGCGAAAGTCATGCTGACGATAGTGGATAATCTGACGGATAGCCTGGCTTAGCGGAAGTATACGATCGGCAATATCCGCATCAACCTGGATTTCGATCCTTTGGTGGCGGAGGCGAAGATCGATTCCGTATACGAAAAGACGTATTACGGCGAATATGAAGTGTTGTATGACCAAAAGATGAAAATCAAGCCCAAAGTCATTCTGGAAACGATTCAGTTTGCGAAAGGGGAATATTATGATGTACAGAAGGTAGCCAATTCGTATGCCCGCTTGCAGGCTTTGAATCTTTTTAAATTCGTAAATATCGTTTTCAAGGAACGCTCTCCGGTAGATTCGCTGCCGTTGTTGGATTGTGAAATCCAACTGACGCCTATGAAGCGGCAATCCTATAATGTATTTCTGGAAGGAACCAATAATTCGGGCAATATCGGTGTGGGAGGAAATTTTTCCTATAATCACAAGAATCTGTTTCATGGAGGAGAAAACCTGACGTTAAGCGTCTGGGGGGCTTTGAAAAAAGAAAAATTGAAGGAAAACGAAATCTTCAGTACCACGGAAATGGGTGCCGAATTGAAATTGGTGACTCCTCAGTTTTGGACACCTATTTTCCGTTTGGCCGAATTCCGGCGGGATTTTGCGCCCAAGACTTCAATATCGTTGTCTTATAGCCAGGAGCATACCCAATTTTACCGGCGTCGCATCGCGAGTGCGAAGTTCGGATATCTCAGGAGGCGGGCGGAAAACAAATGGCGGTATAATTATGACTTGGTGGATTTGAATTACGTCATGATGCCCTTTGTCAATC
>CAJKZL010000093.1 GCA_905204385.1 uncultured Odoribacter sp.
AGCAAGGGCCTCTTTTTCTTCCCGCCGGTCGATGCTGCCGGGCCACCGATAGTTTCTAATCACATCATTTTCCCATTTCATCCTATTCGATCTTAAATCTCCTCTACCGAGAAACGTAAAATCGGTGGCCCGGTTGCGACAAACTCCACATTTCAATAGAACTATAATTAATTTTATTAAAAAAGAATCCCATCATTTTAAAAACATTTACAAATCATTACCTTTGGATGCAAAATTAAAACAATGCGAAACGAGATATGAAAAAATGCAGCTTATTCCTGATTCTGAGTATTTACAGTTTTTTATCACAAGCCCAACCCTACACGCCGGACTGGACATCCTTGGACCGACGGCCTGTTCCGGAATGGTTTAAAAACGCCAAATTCGGTATCTTCATCCATTGGGGCTTGTATTCGGTTCCGATGTGGTCACCGAAAGGTACCTATTCCGAATGGTATAAATATTGGCTCGACCACAAAACCCTAATGGGAAACGGAGATTTCACGGGAACAGAAGTATATGACTATCATGTAAAAACCTACGGGAAAGATTTCGACTACAGCAACTTTGCACGGATGTTCAAGGCCCAGGATTACGACCCGACAGAGTGGGCCGACTTATTCAAAAAAGCAGGCGCCAGGTATATTGTGCTGACCACTAAACATCACGAAGGTTTTGCTTTGTGGCCCAGCAAAGAAGCCTCCCGCGATTACGGTCGTCCGTGGAACAGCATGGAAACAGGACCACATCGCGATCTTGTGGGAGAATATGCCCAAGCGCTCCGTCAGGCCAACCTGAAAGTAGGCTGTTATTTTTCATTGCGGGAATGGGGTAATCCCCTTTACCAACCGGAAACTATGGAAGTTTTTGTCGACCGTCATTTTATTCCGCAGCTCAAAGACTTGGTCAATAACTACCGACCCGATCTGATCTGGGTAGACGGACCGGACAAATATACCGACAAACAGTGGAAAACGCCCCAAGTGCTAGCCTGGCTTTATAATGAATCGCCCGTCAAAGACAGCGTTGTCGTAAACGACCGCTGGGCGGTCAACACCGGTAAACGCCATGGCGATTATTACACCCGCGAATATAGCAATACCAACAGCACTTTTGACAAACCCTGGGAAGAATGCCGGGGAATCGGTTTCTCCTTCGGGTACAATCAAAATGAAGACCTGGAAGATTATACCAAACCGGAAGCTTTGGTATACACTCTCGCCAACATCGTTTCCCAAGGGGGAAATTTATTACTGGGCATCGGCCCCAATGCGAACGGGAAAATACCTCCCATTATGCAGGAACGCCTGCTACAACTGGGACACTGGCTGGAAATAAACGGCGAAGCCATTTATGGATCACATCCCTGGAAACAGAATTTTCAATGGTCGAAAGGCGACCGAAACTGGAAACACAAGGGTAAACATTATGTAAGTGGCAACGAAATCCTCAAGCAAACCATCGACCCGGAACCGGGCTATGCCGTTAAAGAAGCGTTTTTCACCGCCCGCGACACTGGATGTGTTTACGCTATCCTTCCCCGTTTTCCCCAAGGAAGTTTTACGTTAAAAAACATTCAATCGACCCCTAAAACGAAAGTAAGCCTGCTGGGACTAAACAAAAAAATACAATGGAAACAAAAAGGAAAAGACTTGCTGATTACGATGCCTTCGGTTTCTTTTGACGAGGTTCCCTGCGATTATGCCTGGACTTTAAAACTCGAAAAAGTGGAATAAACAACTTTTAGCGAGAGATTTTTGATTTATCGCCATCGAAATATTTAAATAGATAAATCATAAATCTCTCGTTTTTATGTATATATTTGCCTAGACGGATTTTTACAAACTTCTTTGCTGTCGGTGCTGTGTGCAATTCTACTGAAAGTAAACGACAGGTAAAATAATATAAAGGCAGATAAATCGATTATATGTGTCTCGTGCAAGACAATATCAAAACAACGTTTAAAAGGATCATTTATAACCTTTTACTTCCTTTGGGAATATCACTGGCGGCATTACCGGCATGGGCAAATCATCAGTACAAAATCGGTATCATACATTCTTATGAGAAAAACTACCATGACGCAATAAGATATCGCCGGATTTTAAAAAAAGAACTTCGGACTCAAGGTTTATCGGTTGAAATGAAAGAACTTTTTCTGAATTGCGATGAACTGAGATACCATGAAGAACTGGCACGAGCTACTTTTTTTATAGATGAAATAACGAACTGGGGTGCCGATCTGCTTGTTATATTCAATAATCAGGGGACTTATTCATTGCTCAAATGCGACAATCCCCGTTTGCGTCAAATACCCGTGATCTTCAGCGGCGTATACCATCCCGACCTGGATCTTATCCGTCAGTATCCCAATGTCACCGGTTACGTGGATATTCCCGATTATGTAAGCACGGTACGAATGATTGAAGACATAATGGGAAAATCACGCATCATAGTCATGAGCGGAAGCGGCATGATCGACGGCCAAATGTGGGATGACCTGGAAGCACAATGCCTGAATGCTAAAATCGAAACCTATGAAGGCGATGTATTCGAACATATACTTACTCACCGCGTAATCAGAGACCCTTATCAGGAAGAAAAAGAAGCATTTTTCAATGAACAAATCGATACCACGGTAGTAATGCGCTTGATGAGCGAAGCTATGCCTCTGCGTACCATACAACAACCTGCAAGGGGATCGGAAACCTACCTGATGCTAACTTCCCGCACCTATAATTCGATGGATGCCCAGGAATTTTTCGTAAATCCTTCATTCGCCGTTATCAACGAAGGTTTCGGCTCAAATGGGAAAATGCTGGGTGGTTATTTTTGTCCTCTTGAATTACAGTTAAAACAACTGGCCGAAGGCATAGCCTTACGTCTACGGGGAGAAATGCCGATACAACAAATCACACCTTCCCCGAAAGAATATGTCCTGAACTGGAATGTATTGCAACGATTCGGCATTTCCACAGAAAATTTTCCCACGGAATATAAAATCATGTATATTCCTTTTACTGTTCGTTACCGATACCTCATTCTCACAGGTTATATCCTCGGCGGTTCGTTCATTCTTTCAGTCATTGCAATTCTGTTTTATGGCCTTTCCCGCGAAAAGAAACGGAAAAGAGAAGCATTGCGGAATCTGAGATATGAACACGAAACATTGAAACTAGCCATCGAAGGAGGTACGACTTACGCTTGGCGGAGAGAAAAGGGAGGACTCAGTTTTGATGCTCATTTTTACCGATTGATCGCTTACCCCCAACAATTCATCACCCCGGAACAAATAGTGGTATTTGTCCATCCTCAGGACCAGGAACACTTCCGTACTCATTTTCTCCAAAGTAAACATTACACAAACCAAACCGAACAATACCGTTGCAATTTCAACGGCGAATACCAATGGTGGGAATTCCGCTACAATTACGTTACCAACGAAGAAAAAATGCCCGTTATCACCGGTCTTTTGCAGAATATCCAGGAAATCAAAAACCGGGAAACCGAACTCATCCAAGCCAGAAATATTGCAGAACAGGCAGAACTGAAACAGTCGTTCCTTAACAATATGAGTCATGAAATTCGGACACCTCTCAATGCTATCGTCGGTTTTACCAATATTTTAGTCAATACACCCGAATTGGAAGAAGAAGAAAAAAAAGAATACATCGGTATCATCAACCAAAATACAGAAGTATTGCTGAATTTAATCAACGATATTCTGGAATTATCGCGCATTGACTCGGGCTCAGCCTCATTCACCTGGCAGGACAAAGACGTACGCACTCTATTGTATACGCTTTATCAGACATTCTCTGTTCAAATAAAACCCGGTCTGAAATTTCAATGTGATTTTCCCGAGGAAGATTTCACGATTAACGTAGATGTTATGCGACTCCAACAGGTGATCGGTAATTTTCTCTCAAATGCCAACAAATTTACGGCTTCAGGACATATCAGCCTGGGCTATTGCCGGGCCACAGCAGAAAACGAAGTCAGCATTTTTATCGAAGATACGGGCAAAGGAATTTCAACCGAGGAATTTCAACTGATTTTCTCCCGCTTCTACAAACACGACGAATTTGCACAAGGCACAGGTCTGGGATTAGCCATTTGCCGGGGAATCGCCGAGCGCCTGCACGGCCACCTTGAAGTTCAATCGGAAGTAGGAAAAGGAAGTCGTTTCTCGATCATCCTTCCGATTTCCCGTACTATTTCAGAAAACACTAATCCTGCCTTGCCGGAATAACAGATAAACAGAATAGTAAATTTCGGACAAAATAAAAATCAGTAAGAGATATTCTTTTCAAATTTTATTAATTTTGATGCATTGAAATATTTTGGACCTAAAAAATATAATGATGTCCTCAATACTCAAGTTTTTATGGATTATATTCGTGTTTTTCTGGTTTGGAAGAATCGAGGCTCAAATCACCACAGCCACAGTACGAGGCAAAGTGACGGGCATTCGTCATGAGCCGATTATCGGGGCAACCGTTATTGCTATCCATATCCCTTCCGGTACCCGCTACGGAGGCGTAACCAATATCGAAGGCCGGTATGCTCTCCAGGGAATGAGGGCAGGAGGTCCTTACACCATTACAATTTCTTTTGTAGGGATGGGAACCAGCGAAATCAGTGGTCTCTATTTGCCGCTAGGTGAAGTATTTCAACACGATGTCGTCCTGACGGAAACGTCCCGATTACTGAAAGAAGCGGTTATCACTGCAAGATCCGGTCTGGACGCCGCTAAGACCGGAGCAGCCATGAATATTACCGCAGCCGAATTCACCCGTTTGCCATCGATCTCCCACGGTATTGCCGACGCAATCCGGATGAATCCCCAGCTACGTACCTCCAATGACGGGGCCATTTATTTCCTAGGCACCAATAATCGGTATAATAGTTTCCGGATCGACGGTGTCACGAACAACGATGTTTATGGACTGGCAGCCAATGGTTCCAACGGCGGACAAGCGGGTACTCAACCGGTGTCGATGGAAACCATCGGACAATTACAGATCAATGTCGCCCCTTTCGATATCCGGCAATCCGGTTTTACCGGCGGATCCATAAATGCGGTCACAAAATCCGGCACCAACGATTTCAGAGGTAGCCTTTATGGTTTCGGAAACAATGAAAAATTCATCGGTAAACGCTACCGCATGAACAACGGTAATATTAGCGGAAGTTACCCCGACCAATATGAATACCAGATCGGTATCACCCTTGGAGGACCGATCCTACGGAATAAACTGTTTTTTTTCGTGAATTATGAAAAAGCGGATAAAACTTATCAAAATCCTTATGCAGCAGGTAGCCTGGCTTCACAGACCGATGTTGCCCAAGCACAATCGATATTGGAGAAATTAAAGGAAAAAGCCACTGAACAGGGAATCACCTATTCCGGCAGCCTGAATGCCACGGATGTCTATACCCGGTCGGACAAAGCCGGCATTAAACTGGACTGGAATGTCAACGACAAACAAAAATTATCTTTCCGCTGGAGTTGGGTTTCTGCCGAACAACTCAACAGCACCAGCACTGCAACTACATTGAATGCAACCGATTTTAGTTATACTTTTGTTTCACGCACCCACTCTTTTGTTGCCGAGTTACAAACTCAGCTATCCCATAAAGCAAGCAATGAATTCCGTGCCTCCTATGTACGGGTGAGGGACAGACGCAATCCGGGTCCACCTTTCCCTTTGATACAAATCAATAATGTCGGCGATGGCACGCTGAACCTGGGTAACGACCGTTCCGCCATGGCCAATACGCTGGACCAGGATATCTGGTCGTTCACGGACAACCTGACTTTCTATACCGGTAATCACACTTTTGTAGTAGGTACACACAATGAATTTTATCATTTTTCCAATCTGTTTATTCAAGATGCTTACGGAAGTTATTTTTTCGACAATCCGGATGATTTCTATGCCGGACGCATCATGCAATACCGCTTTGCCCAGGCTAATGTAGAGGTCACCGGTAATCCCCGCTGGGCTGCGGCTTTCGGTTCAGGCCTGGTGGGATTGTATGTGCAGGACAATTTCAGCATTAGAGACCGACTGAATTTGACGTTCGGCCTGCGAATGGACATTCCGCTTTTTTTTGATACGCCGGCGGAAAATGTCCCCTTCAATGAATATATGATTTCCAAAGGCTTAAAATACAAAACCGATTCCCGGCTGAACAGCAAACTTCTTTTTGCTCCCCGTATAGGTTTTCGTTGGGATATTTGTGGAAACAATCGATATATCCTGCGCGGAGGAACGGGAATTTTTACAGGACGCATACCTTATGTCTGGTTAAGCAATAATTTTTCCAATACGGGAATTCAGCTTTCAGTATATAATGTCAGCAACAGCACAAATCATCCGGAAACTACTCAAAATATAGAGTTTATCCTCGATCCCGGCAAACAAACTCAAAACGCAGAACGACTAACCGCCAGTGGTTCGCAAACCATCAATGTTTTCGACAAAGACTTCAGATTACCTCAGGACCTGCGAACCGACATCGCCCTGGATTTCACTTTAGGAAGCATACAATGGACGGCAGAAGCCATCTACTCAAAAAAATTGAACGATATCGCCTACCAGAATTTGGCTGTCGACTTGAACGGTAAGACGCTGGGAGAAACTATTCCGAGCCTCGGTTTCGATCATCGTCCGATGTTAAGCAAAGTCGAAGGAGCGGAAAATTACACCGGAATCTATGCCTTGACCAATACCGGCAAAGGATATCATTATAATTTGTCACTAACGGGAAAGAAAAAATTCGATTTCGGTCTGGACGCCGTATTCTCCTACACTTACATGAAATCCATGTCGCAAAACAATGGCTCTTCTTCCGTTGCCCAATCCAATTGGCAATATAACTATACTTACCGGAATCCTAACCGGGCCGAACTGGCCAAATCGGCTTACAATATTCCTCATAGCCTGCGTGCTTCGGTTTTTTATACCCGCAAATGGCATACAGATCGATCTACGACCATCGGTCTGGTGTATAACGGCAACAGCGGAATTGCCTATAATGTATGTTATAATGGCGACTTGAACGGAGATACCGGTTATAACGACCTGATCTATATTCCTACCGATGCAGAAGTGGACCGAATGAGTTTTACCGCTACTTCCGATTTTTCTGTAGAACAACAAAAGACTAACTTCAAAGCCTGGCTGAGGAACGACGAATATATGAAAAAACACCGGGGCGAATATTTCAAACGAAATGCGGGCAACGAAAAAATGGAACATCATTTTGACTTACATTTGTCGCATAATATCCGCTTCATGTTGGGAAAAATCAAACGTGGACTGGAATTATCCGTGGACATTATCAACATCGGCAATATGCTGAACCGGGAATGGGGACGAACTTCAGCTTCCTATGGCTACTACAACCCTATCAATTACAAGGGAGAGGGACATTTCCAGTTTCTTCATCATGCCGATTACAAAATGCGGTCGTACAACGACTATTATTCCCGGTGGAGAGGTCAAATCGGAGTGAGATTTATTTTATAACGTTTTATTCTTATATATTCAATCTATGATACGAGGTTTCGGAAGCGATAATTTCTCCGGTGTCCTGCCGGAAGTGTTCAAAGCCCTGGAAGAAGCGAGCTACGGGCATCAGCATTCTTATGGCGAAGATGCCTATTCGCAAAAAGCCATTGCGGATTTCAAAAAGGTGTTCGGTCAGGACATCGAAGTTTTTTTCGTTTATAACGGTACAGGAGCGAACATTCTGAGTCTATCGTCATTTACACGATCCTACGAAGCGATCATTTGCGCCGAAACCGCTCATATCAATGTGGACGAATGCGGGGCGATCGAAAAGCAAAACGGGAGTAAATTGCTGACCGTACCGACATTCGACGGCAAACTGAATGTGGGACTGATCCGCAACCACATGCACGGCTTCGGGGATCCGCATCATGCACAGCCCAAGATCATCTCCCTGACTCAATGTACGGAACTGGGCACTCTGTACACTCCGGAAGAATTAAAGGAAATTTGCGATTATGCCCATGCCCATCGGATGTATGTTCATATGGACGGCGCCAGACTTTCGAATGCGGTAGCTTCTCTGAATTGCGACCCGCGGGAGATTACCTCGGAGGCCGGTATCGATGTACTGAGTTTCGGAGGCACCAAAAATGGCATGATGTTCGGCGAAGCCGTCGTTTTTTTCAATACTTCCGTCGTTCCTGCAGTTCCCTATCTGCGCAAACAACAGATGCAGCTCCATTCTAAAACCCGGTTTATTGCCGCACAGTTTTCCACCGTCCTTAAAGACGGGCTATGGCTCAAGTCCGCGGCACACGCCAATCGTATGGCTCAATTGCTGGCTTCGGAAGCGGCCAAGATTCCCGGTATACGGATAACGCAAAAAGTACAGGGAAATGAAATTTTCGCCATCATCCCCCGGGAAAAAATAGAAATCCTCCAGCAGGAATGCTTTTTTTATGTCTGGGATGAGAACGCTTCGGAAGTACGCTGGGTATGCTCGTTCGACACCACCGAAAGCGATGTGATCGAATTTGTCAATTTATTGCGAAAAGAAATTTGCTGAGATGCATAAAATAATCCCCACGGAAGACGGAAGCATCACTTTATTTGTCCCTGAACTGAATGAACACTATCATTCGGTTCATGGGGCAATACAAGAATCCCGGCATATTTTCATACAGGCCGGCATGGAACATTTCCTCTCCGCCTATCCGGAAATGATTTCGTCCGGACGGCCTTTGCACATCCTCGAAGCCGGGTTCGGAACAGGTTTAAATGCCTGGCTCACCTTATTGGAGGCCGACAAACTGCATCTCGCTGTCGTTTACCACAGCATCGAAAAATACCCGCTGAGCAGGGAAGAAACCTCTGCATTGAATTATACGGAGATGATCATAGACGGGGGAAAAACTCTCTTCGACGCCCTGCACTGTAGCCCCTGGGAAATGGAACAGTCCGTCACCCCCAACTTCACCCTCTGCAAACATCGGGAAGATTTCCGAAACATCCGGTTCCCGGCAATTTTCGACCTGGTCTATTTCGATGCTTTCAATCCCGAAGTACAGCCCCACCTCTGGACGACAGAAGTGTTCAGACATTTTTACGAAGCACTGCGGCCGGGAGGCTTTCTGGTGACCTATTGTGTAAAAGGCATCGTCAAACAAGCCTTACGCTCGGTAGGCTTCACGGTGAAACGGCTGCCGGGACCTCCCGGAAAAAGG
>CAJKZL010000094.1 GCA_905204385.1 uncultured Odoribacter sp.
CACCGGGTCGCAGACACTTACTGGCTGCCCCCGCCGTTGCAGACCGGTGGGGGCCTCCGCCATTCGGTTTATCTGGAGGGGGGAGACGAACGGATTCGGTATGGGGTGGATTTATTGTATAATGACGTCAGGGGAGTGATGAAAGAATCCGACCGTAAAACCTTTACGGGTGGATTTACCCTTTCCTATCGTTATAAGAGTTTGCTTTTCCGGAATCAATTCAATGTCACCCTTAACCGGGCGGACGATTCGCCCTATGGTTCTTTTGCCGAGTATACCCGTCTGAATCCCTATTGGACGCCTTATGATGAAAACGGCGATTTGAAACAGGTTTTAGGAAAGACCGGAGGAGGAGGAATAGTGGAGGAAACCATCGGCAATCCCTTGTGGAATGCTCAGATTAATACCAAGAATTTCAGTAAGTATACGGAACTGATCAATAATTTTTATCTGGAATGGAACATCCTGGAGCAGTTGAAGGTGGTGGGACGTTTAGGGTTGTCGAAAAAGCAGAACGTACGGGAAGATTTTTATCCCGCTTCGCATACCAAATTTGCGGATTACAAGGCGGATAAATTTTTTGAGAAAGGTTCGTATGAAAAGACCAATGGAGAGAGTTCTTCCGTGCGTACCGATCTCCAGTTGAATTATTCGCTTTTAGCCGGACGTCATTCGTTTTTTGCCAATGCTGCTTTCAATATGCAGCAAAATTCTTCGGAACAGACCGGTTTTAAGGCCGAAGGTTTTCCAAATGACCGGATGGATTTTATAGCTTTTGCCAAACAATTTCCGGCTAACGGCCGTCCTGCCGGAAGCGAGAGCATCAGCCGGGAGATCGGTTTTCTGGCAGCCTTCAACTATTCCTGGGACGATCGCTATCTGGCCGATTTTTCCTGGAGGGCGACGGCTTCGTCGATGTTCGGCAAAGATAAGCGCTGGGGACAATTCTGGTCGGCAGGGATCGGATGGAATTTGCATCAGGAACATTTTCTGAGTGATGCCGAATGGCTCAGGCAGTTGAAATTGCGGGCTTCCACCGGGTATACCGGTTCACAGAATTTCAATTCTTATCAGGCGTTGGCTACTTTCACCTATTATCAGGCTCAGGCCTATGACAATTGGGTCGGATCGTATCTTCTGGGACTTCCGAACGATGAATTGAAGTGGCAGAAAACCCGGGAATACAATGTGGGTATGGATTTGAAACTATGGAGTCGCTTTTCTGCGCGTTTGGACTATTATGTCCAGAATACCGAAGATCAGTTGCTTGATTTTACTATCCCGCCTTCCATGGGGTTCACCAGCTATAAAGAAAATCTGGGAAGTACGCAGAATAAGGGCATCGAGTTAAAGCTCAACGCCAGGATTTGGTCGGACGTCGCCAAGGACCGTTATATGAATTTGTTTTTTTCGATAGCTAAGAATGAGAATAAGATCAAGAAAATTTCCAATGCTTTAAAAAGCTATAACGATTCTCAGGATGAGGAATTGAGTTCGGGCGATTCTAACAAGCCGGTGTTGCATTATGTGGAAGGGCAATCGGTCAGTGCCATCTGGGCAGTGCGCTCACTCGGCATCGATCCGGCTTCGGGCGAAGAAATGTGGCTGACGAAAGACGGGGAGATTACTTCGGAATGGAGAGCTGAGGATCAGGTGGTTTGTGGGGATGCTATGCCTAAATGCACCGGGACTTTCGGACTGAACCTGGATTATAAGGGGATCTTCCTGAATATGACTTTTTATTACCAGTTCGGTGGACAGATCTACAATCAAACTCTGGTAGACCGGGTTGAAAATGCAGATATTTCGATGAATGTCGACAGGCGGATTTACGATGCCGTCTGGAAAAATCCGGACGACCGGGTAGCTTTTAGCTTTAATCCTTATGGCAACACTCAGCCTACATCGCGTTTTGTACAGGATTTGAATGAATTGCGGTTGTCGACGTTCAATATAGGCTATGACTTCAGGCATTGTGCTTTCCTTAGCAGGATCGGTCTGGAGCGGTTGAAGGCCAGTTTTTATATGAACGACGTTTTCCGAGCATCGACAGTGAAAATTGAAAGGGGATTGGAGTATCCGTTTGCGCGGACCTATTCTTTTTCGTTGCAGGTGACTTTGTAAATTTTGGATTCTGTTCAGAATTGAGTTAAATAGTGACTAAGAAAATGATAATCATGATGAATACGATACGAAAAATAAGAAATGCTTGCGGGCTGCTGTTTCTGTTATGGATGTGCAGCGCCTGTGAAGATTGGTTGTCGGTAAGCCCTAAATCGGAGGTTAAATATGACGACCTTTTCGAGACCCGGAATGGTTTTAAGGACCAACTGACCGGTATCTATACCGCCTTGTGTGCCCCCGAAACCTATGGGTTGAATGTGACGGGAGGGGCGATGGACGCCGTCGGGCAACAATATTATATGGGATATTATCAGACGGGAGGAAAATATTATGCAATCAGTCGTTTCGAATACGAAGATGCTCAGAGCAAAGCGGTATTCAGCGAAATATGGGAGAAGATGTACAATGCGATTGCCAACATCAATATTCTGTTGAAAGCTTTGGAAGAGCATGCGGGAGTGTTGCCCGTGCAGGCCGAACGCATTTATAAAGGCGAGGCTCTGGGATTGCGGGCTTTCCTGCATTTCGATTTGCTGCGCATGTTCGGGAATAGTTGGACGGCCGGTGCGGCACAGCCCGCCATTCCCTATGTCAAGTCGATTTCGAAGGAAGTGACGCCTTTATCGACGGTCAGCGAAACCATCGGTTTTATTCTGGGAGATTTGGAGGAA
This sequence comes from uncultured Odoribacter sp., assembly GCA_905204385.1. The sequence goes on from CAJKZL010000094.1 coordinate 2,796, forward strand.
GCTGCCGGTTTGTTGGCGGAAGATCCGCTACTGACCGGAGAATCTACGGACGAATGGCTGGGAACCCGGAATTTCCGGTTTAATTATTATGCCGTGAAAGCGTTGTCCGCCCGGGTATATTTATACAAGAACGACCGGGAGAATGCTTTGCGCAATGCGGTGGAAGTGATCGGGTCGGAAAAGTTCCCCTGGGTGAAGCGTGAGCAGGTCACCGCCAGCAAACGGGAAAACCGGGACGGTTTGTTTGTGACGGAATGTGTTTTTATGCTCAATAACACTTTATTGGATGATATTACCGATGAGTATCTGCGCTGGGAGGAGGCTCCGAGTTATAAAAACCTTCTGGTGATGGACGAGGATGTATTGAATGGTATTTTTGAACAAAGCATTTATGGCACTTTGGACTGGAGGCGTACCTATTATTATGAGGAGCATGACGATGATTACTTCTCTACCCGTTTGTGGCAGTTTAATAATATGCCTGAGGAATATAAGAACCGCCAGCCCTTGATGCGGGTCAGTGAAATGTATCTGATTGCTGCCGAATGTTCGGCAAATCCCAGGGAAGCCGTGGGCTATTTCAATACATTCCGGCAACATAGGGGATTCTCGGAAGATAACGATTTGCCGGAGACGACCGCTGCCGGAGCTTTAAAGACGGAAATTCAGAAAGAATACCGGAAAGAATTTATCGGCGAAGGACAGTATTTCTTTTATTGCAAAAGGAACGATCTGGACAACCTGCCCGATACCCGGGTGCCTTTTACCCGGGCAGCGTACGTCTTTCCGCTTCCCGATAGAGAGATCGAATATGGTGACAGAAATTAATAAAACAAGAAGTATGAAATCAGGTATAATAAACAGCATAGGAGTCCTTTTATTTGTCGGCAGCCTTCTGATGGGTTGTGAAAAGGATTACCAGGTATACGATGCGGATTTGGAAGCCATTCGCTTTTCTACTCCGACGGACAGTATGGTTTACTCGTTTGCGCTGATGCCCGGAGTGGAAACCGATACGGTTGAGATTCCTCTTCAGATTTTGGGATTCACCGCGGCTGCCGACCGGGTGGCCGAGGTAGTTGTGGTGTCCGAAAAAACTACGGCGACGGTGGAGCGCCATTATCAACTGTTGCCTTGTGTGATTCCGGCCGGAGAAATCGAGGGCACGCAAAAGGTTGTGGTGCATCGGACCGACGATTTAGAATCGGGGGAGGTTTGTGTCGCTTTACGGATCGGTGAATCTGCCGATTTTATCCCCGGGCCTGTCAATGATCGGTTTTTTCGGTTGATTATCACCGACCACCTGACCTTACCGGACGGTTGGAGGAGGGAGTTCGGGGACTATAGTATCGTCAAGCATCGTTTTATCATAGAAATTACAGGAAAGGGTACGAATTATAATGAGTGGAAAAGGGCTGAACTCTTATATAATATGGGATTGCTTTGGGATGCACTTTACGAGTATAATAATGCACATCCCGGTCAGCCTTTGCGGGATGAAAACGGTATACCGATCACTTTCCCGGAAGCCTGATTCGTGTTTAAAATTTAAATTGGTAGGTTATGAAAAAAACAATAATGAAATTGATGTTCATCATGCTGCTTTATGTTTGCATGACAGCTTGTTATGAGGATAAAGGAAATTATGACTATACTCCTTTGCCTGATGTGAAAATGGAAAATCTGAAGGAAAGTTATACCGTCACTCAATTCGATACCCTGAATATTACGCCGGAAGTTTCCTTGCCGGAAGGAAATTACGAATATTCGTGGAGGATTTGGATCAATCAGGTGAATGGTTCGGAGTCGATAACGATCTCCCATGAAAAGAATTTGGCCTATGAAGTTCTGGAAAGTCCCGGTAATTATGTGATGGTTTATACGATTACGAACAAGGATACTCAGGTGAGTACGTATAAGACTATGCAGCTTATCATACAGGGATTGATTACGGAGGGGTGGCTGGTGTTGCATGAAAAGGAGGGCAAAACGGATTTCGATTTGCTGATGAGCCCTTATTTCTCCCGGCGGGTGACGAAAGATATCGAACTCCGCAATTTGTACGAAAGCATAAATGGAGAACCGCTTCCGGGAGGAAGGGGAGTATCCATTGCCAACTATAATGCCGGCAGCCGCCAATATGTTTACGTGTTGACGGAAAATGCCGGGGTCCGCTTGTCGGCTGTCACGATGCAAAAGATGTACGACTTATCGTCCCTGATGGTAGACGGCCGGCCGTTGAAGCCTCAGAGTTTCTCTTGGCTTCCGTGGGGAAATATGACCTATCTGGCCGAAATGCTGGTTTCCGACGGACGTTTTTATATGGCGCAGTTTGGGGATAATCTTTTTGCCGAACCCGTTTTTAAGGATGGAGGGACGTATAAGGCATCTCCTTATCTGGGCTGGTGGTTGGAGTGGACTTTGCGGGCTGTTTTGTACGATGAGTTGCACGGACGTTTCCTGAGAGTGGCGAACAATGTTCTGACTTTCATGGAGTTTCCGCCTGCTCCCGGCGCTTTATTCGATCTTAACCGGATGAACGGGCATTTGGTGTATATGGAGGACGGGTTTAATAAATACGAATATGCTGTAATCCAGGATTGGACTACCGGAAAACGTACCTTGTATGTCATTAATTTCCTGACCGAAGATAATCAATATGCCGTTGCTTTGTATAATACCGACGGCTGCCCGGAGTTCGGCACTGCGAATTGTTTTGCCGTCGGCAGCCGGGGGAATGTATTTTATTATGCTACCGAAGATAAGGTGTACCAATATGATTATAGTGGCAGCAACACTGCAAGCGTCGTATTGGAAGCATCACCGGGTGAAAAAATCACCTGCATGGAACTTATGAAGCCCAATGAGGATTATTATGTAACCAGTCAGCCTTATGACAATAAAGTGCTGGTGATCGCCACTCACAATGAAACCACCGGAGAAGGAAAAATTTATATGTATTACCTCAACGAAGCCAACGGTGCTTTGGATAAATCTTCCCAAAAGGTGTATGCTGGTTTCGGAGAGATCATCGATATCGAATACAATTACTACAAGTATGGTTCCTGACAAAGTAGTATGGTGTTATCTTTTCCTGCTGGCAGCGTTTTCCTGCCGGCAGGACTTACCGCCCACGGTGCGGGTGGTGCAGGATGAATCGAAGGCAGGGACGAAGGTGAAGCTGGTTCTTAGCGACACGGTCTACGAGGCGGTGGCCGATTCTACGGGTTCGGCCCTGTTTCGCCCCGACCGGGGATTCAGGACAGGTTATGCCGATTTATTTTATGAAAGGGGAATTATAACAATATATCTGGAAGAGAATAAGAGTTTGGAAATTAAGCGGGATAAATCCGGTGAGTGGCAGTTTTGCGGAGAATGTGGAGCTATCAATCGTTATCTCAACAGTGAAAGGGTGAGATGCTTCCAGATCGATTGCAAGCCGGAAGAAGCCCGTTTTCTGGAAGACGTAAGGCGAAGTCTGAGGGGCTGGCAGGCTCATCTGGACTCGCTGGGGTTGGAGGAAGCTTTTGTACAGATGGAAAAGAAACGGTTGCAATGGGTGGTAGCGAATCGTCTTGTCCTTTATCCCTTTGCTCATGCCCGTATTTCGGGCCGAACGGATTATGTCCCCTCGGAAAAATTTTATCGGCAGGTGGAACAGGTGTTCCGGGAAGAGGATAGCCTGTGTTTTCTGTATGAATACAGGGTGGCCTTCAAAAACCTGGTTAAGTTGATGGGAAACAAGGGTCTGGATAATAAAGATCCCTTGTCTTCGTTAAAGGGACAATTGCATTATATTGCGGATTGCCTTCACGGGCCATGCCTGACTGCTTTCCTGGTGGATGAATCGATGTCGGAATATGTCGCCGGTCACGGCGTGGATGGTTTGGAGCCTTTGTTGCCTTTTTATATGCAAAAAGTGACCGATCCGGACCGGATAAACCGCTTTGAAAATTTATATCGTCGCTGGTTGCCTTTGGCGCGGGGAAAACCTTCGCCTGAATTTTCCTATAAGGATATCTCAGGGCAGGTGGTAGGTCTGAGGGACCTCCGGGGAAAATATGTCTATATCGACTTATGGGCGACGTGGTGTTATTTTTGTTGCAAGGAAATTCCCGATTTAAAGAAATTGGAGGCCCGCCTGCATCGGCGGAATATCTGTTTTGTCAGTATTTCTGTGGATAAAGACCGGACTGCCTGGGAGAAAAAAGTCAAAGCGGATCGTCTGGGAGGAATACAATTGATAGCCGGTGAGGATCGTTCTTTCCGGAATGCCTACCTGGTCGAAGGTATACCCCGTTTTATCCTGCTGGACCCTGAAGGGAAGATCGTCGATGCCAATATGTCCCGTCCTTCCGACCCGGAAACCTTCCGTTTTCTGAATAGCCTTCCGGGTTTATGATGGATAGTCACGATGCACGGAGTCGTCCGGAAATCCATATCCGCTACCCACATGGGTAGCACATCTTCCGCGTCGGCACCGTCTCATTTCCAGGAACCGGTGCCGCGGCGGGGGATGAATTCGTCGAAATCGTACTTCATATTCAAGCGCTGAAACAAGTGCGTTCGTTCCAGAGTTTCAATTCACAGTCGCCCGGGACCTTGATATTTCCGTCGATGATAATTTCGCCGTAACTTTCGGCTGTGATGCTTCCCGTCCGGGGATTCTTTATTCCGCCTCTCGGACTGTCGATGGTTGCCTGCACGCTGCTGTACTCGAATGCCCGGTCGCAATCGGGACCGAAAGTGCAGTTTCCCAGCACCGGGTCATGGGATTCGAACAGAGGACGTTCGCCCTCAGGATTCAGTATCTTTAATCAGTTGCATATGGTTTTAATTATTGATTTTCGTTTATTTCGAAAGTTACAGAAGCGTTGCCCTTCCCGAGTGCTGCTGCCAGTCCGGAAGCATCGTCCACACGCCCAATCCGCGTATAGCTGTAAGAGGTGCGGAAACTCTCGTAAAAGAGTACTACGCAGAAAGAACCGTAAAGCATCAGATCGCCCGCCTGCATGCTTCCGGGGTTGGAAGCGGCGGTGGGCAGGTCCTCCGCAAGGTAATCATACTTTTCGTTACCGTTCATTTCCGACATCTCTAGGGTCATGGGCAATAGGGCTTTAAAAGCTGCGGCCGTCGCATTATCGGCCAGCGTAACGGAGAAAGAGCTTGTTCCTACGGTTATTTTCAGTTGGTTGTTCATCGGATTATCGTTATGATTATCGTCACCTTCATGATTGCCCGGCTGCTTCGGGTCGTCTTGTTCCCCCGGCTTTTCCGGTGCAACCGTTTGTCCGGCATCAGGAACCGGTTCCGGATCGTCACCGGAGCAGGATGCAAAACCGGAAAAGGTGAAAAACAGCAAGCTTGCTAGTAAAAATGTTCGAGTCTTCATCATCGTTATATCTGTTATTTATAATTGCAATCCTATCCGGTAAGCATTTTTCAGGTGCTTCGGGATCGATAATACGGACCGGTTTCTCACAGCCTGTACAGTTGCCGCCAGATAATTCCCGTCACGGAAAAACAATGCGTCGCTTCGATGATCTCATGGCTTATCGAGATAATCTTTAAAAAAGGTCTCCAGTTTATCGAACGGGATGAGGCTGGTGCGGTCGTAGAGGTCGACATGTCCGGCGCCCGGCACGATGTACAGTTCTTTCGGTTCGGCAGCCCGGCGGTAGGCATCTTCGCTGAATTCCCGGGAATGGGCTTCGGCTCCGGTAATAAAAAGCAGGGGACGCGGAGAGATGGTTTCGATGTCGTTGAACGGATAGAAGTTCATGAATTTCACATTGCTCGTCAGTGTGGGATGTGTGGTGGTCAGCGGACTGGCTCCCCCCGGGGTGACTTCACCGCGGGGTGTACGGTAAAATTCGTAAAACTCGCGTTCCACAGGAGTCGAATTTTCAGTCAGTTTATGTACGGTTCCGCCCGTATACTTCGGTTCGCCGCCCTCGAACTCCGCATAACGCTGTTCGGCGGCTTCGACCTGAATCTGTTTCCGCTGTTTCGGAGTCAGCGCTTGTTTCAATCCGTTCCGGCTGGCAGCGCCCATATCGTACATGCTCACCGTAGCGATGGCTTTTAGCCGTGGATCGATTTTGGCTGCGCTGATCGCAAAACTGCCGCTGCCGCAGATCCCGATAGCACCGATGCGTTCCCGGTCGACGAACGGGCGGGTGCCGAGATAATCCACCGCCGCGCTGAAGGCTTCCGCATAGAGGTCGGGTGACACTGCATTACGGGGCTTACCTTCGCTACCACCCCAGAAAGGCAGGTCGATGGCAAGTGTAACGAAGCCACGTTCGGCCATCTTCGTAGCATAAAGATTGGCGC
>CAJKZL010000095.1 GCA_905204385.1 uncultured Odoribacter sp.
TGTAAATTTCAACCTTAGACTTTGCTGCATTGAAAGAAACGAAATCAGGTTCTCCGTAATTAGCTAATTCTTCATCGGTAGGACGGATAAACATATTCTTCACGAAATGTGCCTGCCAAGCCACTTCCATGATAAAGCGCACTTTCAATCGGGTGCCTTCGTTGGCTCCACAGAAGGTGTCGACAACGTACAGTTTTTTGCCTGATAATTCTTTTACTGCTTTTGCTTTCAGATCGGCCCAAGCTTCTTCAGAACAAGGTTTGTTGTCGTTTTTATATTCGTCCGAGGTCCACCATACGCTGTTTTCGCTGGCTTCATTCTTCACAAAGAATTTGTCTTTAGGTGAACGACCGGTATAGATGCCCGTCATCACATTTACTGCTCCTAGCTCTGTCACCTGGCCTTTTTCATAGCCCGTCAGGGAAGGATCGGTTTCAGCTTTGAATAACTCTTCGTAAGAAGGATTGTGAACGATTTCTTTCACATCCGTAATGCCATACTTGCTTAAATCTAATTTTGACATAGTAGTAAATTTATATTAAATCTTGATTAATACTTTTTTTCCGTAATCACAATGCAAATGTAAGAAAGTTTTCTTATTTAAAATCTTTTCAGAAGGATTAAACTCGGTGTTTAACATTTATTAAATGTTAAACCGATGCCGTTCAGCCATCAATTGTACGTATTTTTCCCGATAGTTGCGGTGAATCAGTTGCTTGAAAAGAGAAATATCTATCTTGCTTTTATCCTTATAAACGAGCATATGTCTGGCGATAGCCGCAAGTATTGCGGTTTGCTGATAAGGAATGTCGCTTGCTTGCCATTCCTCTGCCAGCAAGGATAAGCCGGGATATTTATAAAGGTAGAGAGAACCGAAATATTCTGCCACCTCAAAATTCAAACAGGTCTGAAGTAATTGCGTAATTTTTTCTTTATTCATCTCTGCAGGGAAGAGCATACAGCCTACGATTTGCTCTTCTCTCCTTCGCGTATTCCACAACAAGAGGGCAAGCTGTAAATCGGTTTCGTAATGCGAAGCCAATTCTTTCAGGGATACATAACTGGCGCCTATCTGACGGCTGACATCCGCTCCTACTGTTTTCAGACTGTCGATGGTTCCTCCGCTCTGAAGACGATGAATCTGCCGGAGGATCTTTCGGTATCTGGCGTCCAGTTCCTGATCAATTAACGTAAATTCCATCGGTAATAAACTTGGTTGTGAGTGTGTTTTTGCAAAACTAACAAATGTTTTTGTTTTAACGGATGTTTTTTCTAACATTGTGCCCCGAATGGATGTATAATTTTTTATAAAAAGTGTAAATGAACAAATTAATTGTGTTGCTGCTGGTTTGTAGTTTTACTGAACTGGCCTTCGGCCAAAAGGCCGATTTCAAAAAAGCTGAAAAGTTCAGAAGAGCTGCTTCGGAAGTGGGAAGTTTGAGTGTACAACCTCATTTCCTGAAAGATAAAGATCAATTCTGGTTTAGTTACCGGACAAGCGATGGTACCCAATGGTATTGGGTGGATCCGGCCAAGAAAATCAAACGTTTGTTGTTTGATAATGAATATATGGCGCAGGAATTGACTAAAATCACTACCAAACCCTATTCCATCAAGTCATTGCCTTTGAGAGATTTGGAATTCAAAAAAGATGGCAAAACATTGAAGTTTGTCGTAGATGAGTTTAATTATGAGTATAATATAGATTCCCGGCTGCTTGCACAGAAAGATTCGGTGAAAGTTAAAAAGAGGGAAAATCATTGGGGGATTTATTCACCGGATAGTACCTATATTTTATTTGCCAAAAAACATAATCTCTATCTGATGAAGACCGGAGATAAAGATTCGGTGGAAATCCAGATTACTCACGACGGCGAACCTTTTCATTCTTATGCTAGCAATGAAAGAGATACCAGCAGCAAAAGAACCTGGGCCTCTGCCCGCTGGTTCAAGGATTCTAAAAGGTTTTATACCGTAAAGTCGGATAACCGTAAAGTAAAGGATTTATGGGTGATCGATGTTTTGGCCGAACGTCCTAAACTGGAGGAATACCGTTATTCCATGCCCTGAGATAAAGAAGTCGCCCAACGGGAGCTTTTTGTTTTTGACGTGGATAGCTTAAAACAGGTGAAGATCGCCACTGAAAAATGGCCCGATCAATCGTTGAGTGTTTTGCATGCCGGGAAAAATTCAGATAAAATTTATTTCCAGCGCAAAAGGAGAACCTGTGATGAAATCGATATTTGCTATGCCGATACCAGAACCGGGGAGTGTAAGGTGCTGATCAATGAAAAATCCAAGCCTTATTTTAATGATCAATTGTATCATTTGTCGATATTGGAAGAAGGAAAAGATTTGATCTGGTGGTCGGAGCGTACGGGTTGGGGGCATTTTTATCATTATGATGGCGAAGGAAATCTAAAAAATGCAATTACCTCCGGGAATTGGGTTGCTGGTAAGATGGTTCGGATAGACACCCTGGGAAGAACCATTTATTTTGAAGGCTATGGTCGTGAAAAAGGGAGGAATCCTTATTATGCCGGTGTTTATAAGGCCAGTATGGATAAAGAAGGTGTACAGTTGCTGACCCCGGAAGATGCCAATCATCGGGTGGAAATGCCCAAATCGGCAAGATATATGGTAGATAATTTTTCCCGGGTGGACCTGGAGCCCCGTTCTGTCCTGCGCGACAATAAAGGACGCGTTCTGATGGAATTGGCAAAACCGGATTTAAAACGCATCTACGAAATGGGATGGAAGATGCCTGAGCGGTTTACCGTGAAAGCGCGGGACGGAGTAACCGATTTGTATGGAGTGATGTGGAAACCGGCCGATTTCGATTCTACGAAAAAATATCCGGTTATCTCCTACGTTTATCCGGGTCCGCAGACCGAAGCGGTTCCTTTCGATTTTACGGTCAGCGGTTCCAATAATATGGCGTTAGCCCAGGTGGGCTTTGTAGTGGTGAATTTCGGCCATCGGGGAGGAAGCCCGATGCGGGAGAAATGGTATCATACTTATGGATACGATAATTTGCGTGATTATGCCTTGGCAGACGATAAATACGGCATCGAACAACTTGCCGACCGTTATTCGTTTATCGATCTGACAAAAGTCGGGATCTTCGGACATTCCGGAGGAGGATTTATGTCGACAGCAGCGCTTTGCACCTACCCGGATTTTTATACTGCCGCCGTTTCTTCTTCCGGTAATCACGATAATAACATCTATAATTTGTGGTGGGGAGAAACTCATCATGGAGTGAAGGAAGTGAAAAAAACGGTCAAGGATTCCGTTAAGGGTGACCATGAAGTGAGTACTTTCAAAAGCAAAATTCCGACGAATGCCGATCTGGCCCGTAATTTCAAAGGTTATCTGTTGTTGGTCACCGGAGATATAGATAATAACGTACATCCGGGAAACACTCTTCGCATGGCCAACGCACTGATCCAGGCAGGCAAGAATTTCGATTTGGTGGTTTTACCGGGACAAAGGCACGGGTATCAGGCCAGAGCGAATGAATTCTATCAACGGAAAATGTGGTTCCATTTTGCTAAATATTTGCTGGGAGATTCTTCGGCTGACGATTTTTACGAAATAGATGGATTTAACCGCCGGCATTAGAGAAAGAAAACGGAGAAAGTGAAAAAAAGTGTAACAAATAAATAAATCCTTCGTTTATATGCCATACATAAAGGAAGTTTAATCTTAAAATTTATTTATTATGGCCGCTAATATTGGTTTGAACGAAGGACAAGTGAAGGCAAGTAAAAATGTCCTGAACAATTTGTTGTCCGATCATTTTGTTTTGTTGGCAAAGACCTGGAATTATCACTGGAACGTTAAAGGGATTAGTTTCCACTCTTATCATATTTTCATGGAAGAGTTGTACAACGGATTGATCGAAGACATCGACTCCATTGCTGAACGGATCCGTTCGCTGGACGAGCGTCCGATCGGTTCGTTGGCAGGTTATCTGGAGCATAACCGGATTAAGGAACATTGCGAATCGGAACCCCTGCCCGAAGCGAAAGAGATGCTGGCTATTCTTAGCCGGGACAACGATACATTGATCCGGGAAATCCGCAAGGATATCGAGCAGTTGGAAAAGGAAGAAGATACCGATGATGCCGGTACGACCAACTTCCTGGAAGATATGATAGAGAAAAAGGAGAAAACGGCCTGGATGATCAGGGCTTATCTGGAAAAATAGAAACGGCTTGGTCCGGAAGAGAAAAGTTAAAGGTTTGAGATGGGGAAAACAGTTATGCTTTATAGAGGCAGGCTGCTGAAAAATCCCGCAAAAGAAAAGGCTGAGGGCAGGAAAATGCTTTCAGCCTTTGCTTTAGTGGGCTATCGTGATGTGTGAGTGCTTTGCTATGAGGTTATCTTGTTTTAATTGGCCGGTTTATCCAAAAGGTTTCAACCATGGGGGGATGGGGTAACATATCTACGGGCTGTACCGCTTCAACCCGGTAAAAAGGAGCCATCAATTGCAGGTCCCGTGCCTGAGTGGCCGAGTTGCAACTGACGTAAACGATTCGTTCGGGGGCTGCCTGAAGAATCGTTTGTACCACATCCGGATGCATGCCGGCTCGTGGGGGATCGGTGATGATGACATCGGGATGCCCATGTTGCCGGATAAAAGCCGGATTCAGTACATCTTTCATATCTCCGGCATAGAATAAAGTATTGGTTATGCCGTTGATGGACGAATTTTCCCTGGCATCGGCAATCGCTTCGGGCACATATTCGATGCCGATCACTTTGCGGGCCTGCCTGGCGATAAAGTTCGCAATAGTACCTGTTCCGGTGTACAGGTCGTACACCGTTTCCTGGCCTGTCAAGCCTGCAAGTCGGCGGGTAGCACTGTATAATTTATAAGCTTGTTCCGAATTGGTTTGATAGAAAGATTTCGGACCGATTTTGAATTTTAACCCTTCCATTTCCTCAAATATATGATCTCTGCCATGGTAGAGGATGATCTCCTGATCGGTCAGATTGTCGTTTAGCTTTTCATTGATGACATACATCAGGGAGGTGATTTCCGGGAACTTTTCCTTTATTGCTTCCAGGAGGGCTAAGCGGGCTTCGGTGTCCTCATGACCGAAAGCGATGATCACCATCACTTCTCCCGTCGAGGCCGTACGGATAATCAAAGTGCGGAGAAAACCTTCCTGCTCCCGGATCCGGTAAAAACGGAATTCATGGGCGATGCTGAAATCTTTGATGAAATTCCGGATTTCATTGGAGGGACCACCTTGCAGATAACAATGCTGAAGATCTACCACTTTGTCGAATAATCCCGGCACATGGAAGCCCAGAGCGGGACTCCGTTCTATATCCGTTTCCTGGCCGATTTCTTCCCGGGTCAGAAACCGCTTATCCGAAAAGGTAAACTCCAGTTTGTTCCGGTAATACAATCGGCGGTCGGAGTCAAGGATGGGAAAAATATTATGCAATTCAATTTTACCGATGCGTTGCAGGTTATCGATGACCTCTTGCTGTTTGAACTCCAGTTGCTTTTCATAAGGCAAATTTTGCCATTTACAGCCACCGCAAATGCCGAAATGCTTGCACTCGGGGGCTTGACGGAGGTTGGATTCCCGGTGCATGCGGGTGACGAAGCCTTCGAGAAAGTTTTTTCTTTTCCGCGTTACCTGCACGTCGACAAGATCTCCCGGTACGGTATTGGGAACAAACAATACCTTGTCTTCTACATAGGCGATGGATTTGCCTTCGGCGGCAATTTTCTTTATTTCTATTTTCTCCAATAAGGGTTTTTTACCACGAGCCACGATAATAGTATTTTAGGTTAAATTTTGGATAGATTCAATAGTGCCTGTTAAAGAGAATTTTAGAAGATTGAAAGAAAAACGGGCCTTTAATTTTCTTCCGGAGCGCTTCCCAGCAATATTTTCTTCAGTTCGGCCACTCCCTTGGAAGCTTCTTTTTCGATCAGATGAAATCCGCGACGACGTGCCTCGGCAGGAATATGCGGATCTATCACAAATACCGGAATATTGTCCGGCGCATAGTGAAGCAGGCTGGCTGCCGGATATACTGCCAGGGAAGTTCCGATAATCACAAATATATCTGCCTGACGGACGATACGGGTGGCCGGTTCTATGTTGGGAACCGCCTCGCCGAAAAAAACAACATGAGGACGAAGCGGGGAGCCGTCCTCCCCAAGAGTGCCCGGTTTCAATTCCCAGCCTTCGAGATCGTAAATCAGATCGGGATTTTTACTGCTGCGGACTTTCTTCAGTTCTCCGTGTAAATGGAGTACCTGTTTATTTCCGGCTCTTTCATGCAGATCGTCGATGTTTTGGGTGATGATCCGGAGGTCGAAGTATTTTTCCAAATCAGCTAAACCCAAATGTCCCGCATTCGGAACAGCGGCATACAATTGCTTGCGCCTTTCATTGTAAAAACAACAGGTATTGTTTTTAGCAGGCACCAAAGGTCTAACAGTACAGAGCAGTGATTGATATAGATCAAATCATATTTGAGCTTTTCTGCAGGGCTCAAATCATAGCCGCCATTGACCTGCGCGTAACCAGTCAGGCCCGGCATAACCTGCATACGGCTGCGGAAGTTCTCGACTTTGCCGTCAAGGTCGTCATAAACAGTGGGGCGTTCGTGGCGCGGGCCAACAAAGCTCATTTCGCCCATAAAGATGTTGAGCAGCTGCGGCAGTTCGTCCAGGTGGGTCAGGCGCAGGATATGGCCAACGCGGGTAATGCGTGTGTCGTTTTCACTGGTCCACTTCGCATCATCCGGGGTAGTGCTTTGCTGCATAGAACGGAATTTGTAGATAGTAAAGGGCTTCCAGCCGTATCCAAGCCGTATTTGTGTGTAAATGATCTTGCCGGGGGAATCCAGCCAAACAACAAGCGCAATCACAGCCATGAGCAGCGCGCAGGTAACAAGCAGAACCAAAGAAAATACAAGATCAAACCCGCGTTTGAGGATGAGATAGCTCATCCTGCGCAGTAAAGGTACAAAAGATGAGCAGCTGACGGGGCGGGGTTCCATAGCCGAATGATACATGCGGCATCGACCTTTCTGAAATGTATGGGGCCTGGCAAATACAACAAAAGCTATTTACAATGTTAACCCAAAATATACTCAAAATCAATATGTTTCGACAAGATTCATGAAGAAATATTATGAGTGTACGTTAAAATACAGTATAAAGATACATCTGATATGAATTTTTATGTTTGAACGAAGAAAAAAGCTCCCAACTTGTACCAGCTGGGAGCAAATGATGATGAAAAGGAGACGTTAATAGATTGCACATCCGCGTCTGCTGTTTTCTTTTACCAGATAAAGAGCTTTGTCAGCATCCTTGAAGATGAATCTGCTCGATTTTTTGCGGTCAGTAAAAGCAACTCCAACGCTGATAGAAACAGGGGAAAGACCGGAGTCTTTCTTGGGGAGTTCATCGTTGATAAAACTGCTGCCATCAATAATATCGTCGAGGAAATACGCAAATTTGCGATAAATAAGAGGAATTGAACTATAAAAAACAATGTCCTCTGCTGCTTGCGACGGGAATGTCTGCTGCCATATTTTTGACCGGATGCCAGAAAGCAGAAACACAGCCTGAACAGGCAGCGTAGAATGGAAGGTCTGCTCCGCCCATGGATACCGCTGCACAGCAGGAATTGACTGTTTACTGCAGTTGGTCCATCTTTGTAGCTGTTGCGCTGGACTGGAACAAGATTTACCCCAACATTTACTATCAGCTATTCCAAAATTGATGACTGTAATAAACAGTTGGATGCGATTGTGACAGCGGCAGAAAAATCGGATGTGGTTTTGTTTGGAACAACGGATTACTATTATTGACCTGGAGTTTGAAACCATGTTTGAGCTGTTGGAGAACAGCTGCATTGACCATGACCTTGATATGAGCATTGCAACTGATTGATAGCGCCTTTAATGATACCCTGTGGAATATCGCAACAGGTGACCTGACCACTGTGCAGGATGCAGAAAAGGACTTTGAGGAGCGCTTGGTAAGCTATCATGCAGCGCAAAGCAGTTGAGCTGCATGGCAGTCTTGAATCGTAACCGGATGCAGTTATAATTGAATAAAAAATAACACAGCTCCGCAGGGCCAACGTATGAATGCGTATGCCCGGCGGGGCTGCACGAGTAGAAAATGAATGCTTGCCAAAACAGATGAAATAGGCTAGAATAACAACGAATAATTCACGGCAGCCTGTAGCGGTCTGCCATGGTGGAGATGAACATGATTAAAACTGCTGCGGCAAGTAAAAAAAGGTCAAAAGGCCTCCTTTGCCGCTTTCGCTGCGCGATTGAACAGATCGCGGTTTCGACCAACGATAATCTTTCGGTCAATAATGATATCAGCGTTTCGCTGTCCATCACGTTCTATGAAAAGCAGATCGAAAAATAAGCTGCCGCCAAACGCTTGACAAAAGCGGCAACATATGCTAATTTAATAAGCAGTTAAATGCAAGGACGGGAACGAGTAACCGTTTTGCTGTATGCGAAAGAGAGGCCCCGGTTGGTGTAAGGGACTGGCAGGCAAAGCGGTGAATACATCCCTGAGCAGCAGGCTGAACGCCTTTGATTAAAGGCTGTTAGGCTGGGCCGTGTGCGCACGTTACAGCGTTTGGGTGTCGCAGTTGTACACTTTGGCTGCCGCACCCGCGAAGGCCCGCCGCCGTGAGACACGGGCAAACAGAGGTGGTACCGCGTATTTGATCGCCCTCTGCCAAATTCAACATTTGGCAGGGGCGTTTTATTTTTTGCCCTTGCCGCACAAACCAAGGAGGCTACTTTCAACATCGGCTTTGACTGCACAGCCGACAGCCTGACCGCCGGCCACTTTATGGCCCTGACCCTGATGAAGCGCCTGCAGATGGCAGGCAACAAGCCCATTGCCCTGATTGGCGGCGGCACCACCATGATCGGTGACCCTTCTGGCCGTACCGACATGCGCAAAATGCTGACCAAAGAGGACATTGACCATAACGCCGAGAGCTTTAAGCGCCAGATGGAGCGCTTTATTGAGT
>CAJKZL010000096.1 GCA_905204385.1 uncultured Odoribacter sp.
TCATATTATCGCTAATCACCGGGCACTTCCATCCCCGTTTCGCCTGCCAACTGTTTCCGGTGACATTCCACGACTGAATGATCCCGGCTCCCGGACGGAAACGCGTAGCCAGCGATTTCGCTGCCTGCACCACAACCGGCTCATAGGCTTTCTTATCCCCCAGGTGTATGCCATTCCCGTAGCTGCATCCGATCATAAAACCGATATCATGATGCCAGGTCAAATATTGAATCTTTTCCAGCGCCTCGGTATACTTCTCCGCCTCCTGCTTCCAACTCTCCTTACCCGTCAAACGATATAAATACCATAAACTTCCCGGAAAAAAACCGCTTGTCCAATCCTGAAACGAAGTATACCGGATCACCCCTTGCTCATTCGTCGTCCGCGGACTTAAAATCTTGCCCGTTTTTTCCATCTCAGCAATCATCCGTCCGATTTGCTCCTCGGCAAACCTCACCTCTTTTTTCCACGGCTGCTTTCCAGCCACATTCCCTCCAACCACCAGCCCCAACACCATTAACCATACATATCGCCCCATAAAAATCTTTAATCTATAAACTTTAAACTATCAACCTTAAACTCTAATCTTTCATCTATAATCTTCAACTCCCCAAATTCTCAAAAATCTCCCCATCCCTGATCTGATCGGCCTCCATTTCCGAAGCATAATATTCCTTAGCCAGACGGCTATACTTGCGGAACATTCTCCCGGCCACCTCCACTTCGTCGCCGCTCACCAAAGGATGGTGAAGGACATGGGGTTTTCGGACAAACTCCAGTTCCCAATCCCCCAAGCGGCTGTAAAAGTCATTAGCCCTGAAAGCTTCCCTCCCATGGGTCATCTTCAAGCCTTCTTCTACATACTCACTTCCCTCGTCGAGATGCGTTTTCAGCATATCGTAAAACATTTCCCACCTCGCACGGTAATAGTTCCCGATCAATCCGCACCATTCCCGCCAGGAATAATCAAAAATCAAAGGATCGCCGTCCGCTCCCCAGACGGTCACCAGCGCAGTGGCATCCCTTTCGAGCAAATCTTTTTCCCCGGCCGTTTGCCCCCATGCACGGGCATCGCTCAGCCATTTATCGAAATTAAACTCCTCGCGGGTTCGCAACAATTCATCTACGTCGCTCAACAATTCGAGGAAACGTCCGGAATGCAATTCAAAAGCAGCTTTATCTTTTTGCCGGAAAGCTTCGGCAGCCTTCCGGTGAATGACTTGTCCCAGGTTCGACATCAACTGTCGTTGCACGTCGACAACATCGAAACGGTAGGGCTTCGACTGACGGAAAAGGGCAGAATCCTGCAACAAAAAAGCTTCGGCTTTCAGCAACAACAACGGAGAGTAAGGTATTCCTAACCCGGCATTCGGCCCCGACTTCTTTACATTCAATGCCGGACGTGCAGCCAATATAGAACTTCTTTCCGTGCCATTGGTCCCGGGACGGTAAGGGCCTTCGAGCAGATACATCCACGCTTGTCCGGCTCTTTCAGAGGAAGCACCGTACCGGCGCCGGGCATATTTTTTCAACCACTCTTCTATCGGGATTGCCGCCGTATAATTGGGCATCTCGAAAGCCAGATCGTAATACACCGGATTCTGAACGATAGATTCCATAAACAATCCGGAACCGCAGATATTCGGCGACCCCTGCCGGGCCGCAGCATATTGATTGGAGGCCAGCAAGCGCAAATCGCCATGCAGATTCACCCGGCCGCCGAAATTATGCAAATTGCCGGCTACCACCGGATATCCCCAACAGGCATTCGCTTTTTCCGAACGGGCCCCGTTCAGATCCAAAATGATCAAATCCGTCTGTGGCACCATCTTCACGATATCTTCCCGTAAACTCCAGGCCTGCATCGCCCATTTCGCCCGGGGATCGAAATCCCGGAACAAGCGGTAAATGGAACGTCCCACAGCATTCAGGTATTCTTTGGTCTTCACCGGAGGAGCGCTCTCGTGAAAAGGATCGGCAGCATACACACCGTGAGCCCCGAATAATTTCTTCTCTTCCTCCAGGAAAGCCCTTCCGAATTCCTGAAACAACGGATCGGTAGGATCCAACTGAGCAGCCCCCTTAAAACCGCACCAGGAAGGTTGTGTCTTGCTCCGCGCTCCGGGATATTTTTGCACAAACTCCCGCGGGACATAACCGGAAAAGCCTTGTTGTATAGGCTGCATGCCCAATTCCAACTGCCGTTCCATAATCTTCTGCCCCAGTGCCACATGACTGTCGATCCAGGATTTCGGCAGCGGTCCTCCGTAACTTTGGATATTCTGCATCCATTGCCAGGCAGCATGTCCGGGACCCGTCAGAAAAGTCCGGGCTTCTTCATCCGAAAAACCGTACCGCATCAGGACATTATACCAAACTCCTTCCAGCCCGATCACGGACAAAGGCATATTGATGGAATTCATGGCCATGAAATCGAGTTCCCGTTGCCACCTTTCCCAATCCCACCAGGGAGCGGTGTAACTGATCGTGCAATAATTAAAATAAACCCTGTACTTTCCCTGGATCACCCGGCGTTCCTTAGCCTGCGGCAAAGGCAGGCGGCGCGGCAACTGCAATTGATCGCCGAACCATGAAAGATGGGCATTGCAGGTATATTTCAGATACCAATGATAGGCCGTGGCCAGCGAAACGGCATTGTTGCCCCGCAAAACAACTTTATTTCCTCTCCGGTCTATTTCATAGACATCGCTTCCCTCCTCCGGATCGATGATCTCCAAACGGAATTGCCGGGCATAACCGGGGGTGATCCGGTCGATCAGTTCATAAATGGCCTTTTCGGGAGTTTTTCCCGAAACCATAAGCGAGAATAAACAAAAAAGAAATAAAATCTGTTTTTTCATGTTTTTATCTTAACTAAAGTTCATGGTAAATCGTCTAATCCCTGAAATCCATCGGCATATCCCTTTTCTTTTGCTTGGCCCCTTCAGGTTCCGGATGACGCTCCGGACGACGGGCATCGAAATAGTAAATTCCTGCCCGGTCGAACCTGTCGTATACAGTCTCCATCCGCCGGCAGAAACTCTCATAATCCTTCTTTTCGGGAGCGGTCCAGGCCGCTTCGGCCAAAGCACACAACCTCGGGAAAGTCATAAAATCCAGTCGTTCGGCATGCTGTACCCGTTCGGTCCAGAGATTGGCCTGTATGCCCTTGACAAGCTTCATCTGCTCTTGCGGTATCTGCCAGGATGCCATTCCCTTATCCGGAAAAGCGTAATCATCTTCCAAAGGACAAAATCCGTTCCATACCCGTCCCCACTTATGAGTCTTATGCTGAACAAAATCAAAATACAAAGGCCGGCGCGGACACAACACTGTGGCATATCCTCCCGACAAGGATTATATCAACTGATTCCCCCTGTCGTGCCTCCACCATAAAATCTGCGTTCCTTCTACCGGAACGTTCAAATCCACCAGTTCATCCCAGCCGACGAGGGTTTTGCCCAGCAAACGGACGGAATCGGCCATACGGTGCATAAAATAGCGTTCCGCTTCCTTTACCTGCTTCATCCCTTCCCGTCGCATCAGGCCCTGCACATGCGGATCGGTTTCCCAGGCCTTGATCCCGTAAGCCACCTCATCGCCTCCGATGTGAAGGTAGGACGACGGAAATAAATCCGCAACTTCGCGCAACACCTCCGTGAGAAAAGCATATACTTCTTCTTTTCCGACATTAAACGTAAAATCCGGATGCTCGGGGGTTCCTCCTCCCGACAGCTCGGAATAAGCCTTGTTGGCTGCCGTGGCGTGACCGGGCATGTCGATTTCGGGAATCACTTCGATGTGACGTGCCGAAGCATAATCCAGGATTTCCCGGATTTCCTCCTGAGTATAAAATCTGGCCTCCTCCCCGTCCGGTTCGCTCCAATTCCCTTTTCCCCCGACAGTAGTCAACCTGGGATATTTTTTAATTTCCACCCTCCATCCTGTTTCGTCGGTCAGATGCCAATGGAACTTATTCAATTTAAAATAAGCCATCCAATCGAGCAACTCCTTTACTTTCTCCTTCCCGAAAAAATGCCGGGCTTCGTCGAGCATAAACCCTCTCCAGGCATAGCGGGGGGCATCCGCTATCCGGCAGCAGCCGAGCGTACGGTCTTTTCCCGCCAACTGCAGCAATGTCTGCACACCGTAAAAGATGCCTTCCCGGCCGGCCGCACTAACGATAATCCGGCGGGGAGTCACCTCCAGACGGTAGGCCCCGGCCACTTTCAAATCCGGGGCATACGCTAAAATCAAATTGGCTTTGCTTTTCTTCTTCACCGTCTTCGCCTGCACCGACAACTCATCCAGCTTGCTGCACAGGAATGCCGCTTCGGGCATAAATTCCGGCCGCCCGCCATACACTCCCACCCGGTCCAAACCGAAGCTTCCTGCTTCCACCGACAACGTTTCCGGATAAGGAACGACGGCAATTTCCTGAGCCTGTATGTACAAGGGAATCATCCACAATGCCATCATTCCTGCCAATAACCATTTCTTCATGTCCTGTTTTATTAAAACTTTCCCGGATTCCGGCGGACCACGGAAACAAACCACCGTCCATCGGAATCCGGGAGATATTAAAAGCCTACGTGTTCCTTATTGCTATTCAGCGTTTCAGCTTCTCCGGCTTTCCGCTCGGTTGTAAAAATCCACTCTATCGAGTCCTCGAAAGTCCGGTTGTCCTTTTTCACCACCGCTTTCAACTGATTGACCCCTTTATTCAATTTCACTCCCCCGAAGATATAATGAATGTCCGTATATCCTTTCTTCACCCCGGAAATTTTTTCGCCGTTCAGGTAGAGTTCCGGTTCACCGACATTGGAATAAACGGTGACGTCGGTCACCTGCTTTTCGCGTTCCTTCAACCGCCTTTGGGTGATGTAAACCACCGGATCTTTGCTCCAATTGGCTTTATAAAAGAAATAGGAATCTTTCTTCGTTTTCCGGTCGATGGTGATCAATCCCTTCATATTCCGGGCGGGAACGCCTCCCCGGTAAGACATCGGCACCCCGAAATCGAACATATTCCACAGGTAGGAAGCGATGATATAAGGATGCTTCGATATCACTCCCCACTGATATTCATGCAACTTCGTCTGGAAAGTCTCGGGATAATAAGGCTTGCCCCAATTGAGCGATTCGCCGAGATATTCCGTCTGATGAGCAATATTGGCATCGGCACCGTATTCCGAAAGCATAAATTTATACCCCGGATATTTGGTTTCGAGATTTTCTATCCAAGGCACAATATCCTGTATTTTCTTCTCATACCAGCCGAAATAACGATTCATCCCTTGTATATCGGCGTTGAGGTTCACCGGATGCTCCATGATTCCGTATCCGTTCACCGACACCGTATAGCGGCCAGGATCCTCCGTTTTGGCCAGATCGTGAAGCTCACGCGTCAAGGCTGCCGTATAATCCTCCGGACTATACACCTCGTTATGCAATCCCCATACATAAATGGAGGGATGATTGAAACTCTGCCGGATCAGTTCGCGCAATTGTTCCTTCGCATTCGGTCCCTCCTGAGTGGACACTCTGTTTACAAACGGTATTTCCGCCCAAATGATCAGTCCGAGGCTATCACATTTCGAGTAGATATAATCCGACTGCTGATAGTGGGCAAAACGCACCGTCGTGGCACCGATGTCCATAATGGCCGCCAGATCGAAATCGTGATGCTCATTTTTTAAAGCCGAACCGATACCCCACCAGTCCTGATGACGGCATACTCCGTACATCGGATATTTTTCACCATTCAGGTAAAAACCGTCTCCACCGACGATCTCGAACTTACGGATGCCCAATGGCTGCACCACCTCGTCCAGGACTTTTCGTCCTTCCAAAACGGTAGTCACCACTTTATAAAGATACGGATCTTTTCTGCCCTGCCACAAATGGGGATTCTTCATTTCGAATCCGGCGGTGAAACTCTGCTTACCCTGCGGCAGTACGGTCACTTGCCGGGTATTTTTCAGGCACAACTTCCCTTGCCTGTCGTACACCGCATTTTGCAAGGTCACCGTTTGGGGTGCCAGTTCCTTGTTTTCCAGCTTTACCTTTACCTTCACATCCGCCTTCCGCCGGGAGACATTCTCCTGAGTGATGTATACACCCGGCGAAGCATAGTCGTTCACCGCAATGCCCACCTTCCCGGTCACCACCAGCCACACCGGCCGGTAGATACCGCCGTATACGCCGAAAAGCACGTGATTCACCGGTATTACCTCCGGCGAAGCCGCATTATTCACCCTTACCAGCAATTCATTCTCCTTTCCGTAGTTCAACACCCGCGATAAATCGAAAGCACAAGCCGAATATCCCCCTTTGTGATTGCCCACATACCGTCCGTTCACATATAAATCCATTACCTGGGCCACTCCTTCGAAACGGATAAACACCCGTTTCCCCTTCAACTCCTCGTCCACCTGGAATTTCTTCCGGTAATAAGCGTCCCCGGCATAAAACTGATCGTATTTCAACTGCATATCCTTTGCGTTCCAGGTATGAGGAATTTCCACTTTATCCCATTTCTGCTTAAAAATGTCCCCATACTTCACCTTATCCTCCGTAAAAGGTCCCTTTTTAAACGTCCAACCCTCATTGAACGAAATCACTTGCCGCCCGTCGGCCATTACTCGGCTGAAGGTCAATATTCCGATAACCAGCCAAATCCATTTACTTTTCACCATTATTCACTATTTTACAGTACTACCTTACCTCTCTCTTTCCGGCAACCTCACCATTTGCCCGGACCTGTCGCATTTCTTTTTTTAACCGGCATGCGCCGGTTCCCTGCCGACCGGCATGCCGATCCGCATCGGAATCATTTCGCCATTTTATAAATCTGGTTTCCAGCCATCAAAAAAGCGCCCACGCCGTACACTTCGGTCATTTCGCGGGTGACATGCCGCGGATCGGCACCGATAGGCTGAACATACCCCAGCTTTCCGTCCACTTCCACAGCATCGACCAAAGCTTTCCAGCCCTTTTCAATCGCCGGCATAAACTCGTCCGCCGGAAGGATGCCCGCGTTGACTCCATAAGCAAACGCGTAGACGATAAAACCCGTCGAACTGGTTTCGGGCGAAGGATAACTATCGGGATCCAGCAAACTGGCACGCCAATATCCGTCGGGCTGCTGATAGCGCAATACGCTGCGCGACAGTTCTACGAACAGTTTCTCGTAATAAGGCCGGTATTTACTTTTCGAAGGCAGTTCCTGCAAAATCTCGCTCAGACCTCCCAATACCCAACCATTGCCACGGCCCCAGAACACCTTTTCTCCATTTTTCTCCTTCTTGTCAAAATATCTCCAATCGCGATAAAACAGCTTAGCCTCCTTGTCGTACAAATAGTTGTAAGTATCTTTAAACTCCTTATCGGCAAATTTCATATATTTTTTATCGCCAGTCAGCCCATAAAGCTTCACATACACTGCCGGCGCCATAAACAAGGCATCGCACCAGGTCCATTTTTCCAGCGTAGCGGCATTTCCGTAATCCAGCTTCATCTCGTCCGTCGGTGGATTTGCAATTACCCATTGAGTGCGGGCCAGCGTGGGATTCAACATCCCCTTGTTTTTATATTTCCGGTACAAATCAATATATACCTGCGAAACACAGATGTCATCGGCATGATACATGCGGGCTGCGGGCTGCCAACCGTGCTTCCGTCCGATAGTTGTCAGAAATTGATAATACTTCTTTTCCTGATGCAACTGTTCCGCCAACCCGGCCCAATCCATCATTCCCATGTACATGGCTGCATTTTCCCAGCCGATGGGGTTATGAGTCACTGCCTTCTGATGGGCTATCTGCCAATCGGCTACGCTCTGCATTACGCGTTCTACATCTGCTTTACTCAAAGCAGCGGAAAAACTCTGGGCTCTCCCTATCCCACTCAGGAAGAAAAAGCAAATAAGCAATAAGTAAGTCTTCATAAATTTTCGTACACCATTAATACAATCGATTGCTCAAAAATAAAAACAATATTTGAAAAAAACTAAAAAATTATCCTATTCCTGCAGGAATAGGATAAATATGATAAAAATGAAGATGATTTTATTATTCGCCCCTTATGCTTCACCACTGATTCCGGTGTATGCGGGAAGCATCCCATTTATCTTTCGGATTCTGAGGTCCTGCCGGATATCCGACGGGGATAACACAAAGAGAGGAAATATGATCGGGTATTCCGGTATATTTCTTTACAGCCTGCATGCGATCTTCATAGGGATAAGCAGCCGTCCATACTCCTCCCAGGCCCAGCGCCTCGGCAGCCAACAGGATATTTTCGGCAGCCGCGGAACAGTCCAGATACCAATAGGAGGATTTCGTGGTGTCTCCGCAAACGATAATAGCCATCGGAGCGTCCTTCAACATTTTAGCATAAGGCAATTTCGCTGCCATCGAATCACGAGCCTCCCGATCCGTCACGACCACAAACTCCCACGGACGTCTGTCCATGCCGGAAGGAGCCGCCATACCGGCTTTCACCATGGCATCGATCTTATCTTCCTCCACACTCTTATTCAAATACTTCCGAACACTTTTCCGTTCAGCTATATTTTCCAAATCAGCCTTTGACTTCAAAGTCGTTTCATCTTGTTTCTGATCTCCCATACACGATGTTTTTAAAATTACAATTACCAGTTCTACGGCAAGCAGAACATAAAAGGTATTAATTTTTTTCATTTTCTCCATTTTATTATTTCATTCAAATTATTTCCGTAGAAATCAACGTAAAATAAGGAATTATAATCGTTATTTACTCGTAGTATTTCCCGGGTGCATATAGATCTTTTCCCAAGCCTCTGTTGTCAATATTACAAGCGTCTCTTTATCCATATCAAAATCCGAAACATACTTCTTACCGACAACTACATGTTTTTTCCATTCAACAAAATCTTTATAGAGCAGCAACGTACAAATATCTGTTGGGTCTATGGTTTCGGACAACACGTGTGAATGCATGGTCATCGCCGTCGTTTCGTTCGATGCACTATTTCCTGCCGACAAGGTTATCAACGAATTA
>CAJKZL010000097.1 GCA_905204385.1 uncultured Odoribacter sp.
TGATACAGGACATTAGGCTTAATTCGTCGATGCCGATATCTCCTTTTTCCTCCAATAAGCTTAAGACGAGTCGGGCATTGTCATCGTGAGGAAATAAATTGAGAGTCGTTTGGCCGGTTGTTTGGGAAGGAATGGGATAATTCAATATACGGGCGACATCCAGTCCGTTGTCCACCAGTGCCGCAATATTCTCTTTGATCAGGCGGTTGCAGCCGGCAGAGTATTTGTCGTCGGGTCTCCCGGCGAAAGCCATGACGTCCCGATTGTAGGACAAGGCTTGTGTCGCGGTAGACATAGCGCCTCCCTTTTCGGCAGATTCTGCCACTAAAGTGGCATGGCTCAGGCCTGCAATGATGCGGTTGCGTTTTAGAAAATTACCGGGATGAGTGACCGAGGTGCAGGGAAATTCGCTGATCAGGGCACCTCCGGCTTCTAAAATCGAACGGGCCAGTGTTTTATGGGAGGCGGGATAAATCATGTGCAGCCCGTGGCCAAGCACTGCAAAGGTTTGTAGCCGGTATTTCAGGCTGGCCCGGTGGGCCGAAGCATCTATTCCGTAAGCCAGCCCGCTGATCACTATGGGACGACAGCCCAGGGTGCAGAGTTCGGAAAGTACGGCATCTACCCTATTCTGGCATCTCGCAGAAGAATGACGGGTTCCTACCACCGCCAGGCATTTGGTAGTTTCCGGAATCCCGATATTTCCTTTGTAAAAGAAAACCAAAGGGACATCTTCGCACTGTTTTAGCAATGCCGGATATAAATCATCCTCTATGGAGCAAATTCGAATATCGTGGCGGTCGATTTGCTCTAATTCTGCAACTGCCTGATTCAAAGCTTGAGAACGATCGAAAAGCTGAGTGGAAATATTGAACTCTCTGTAAAGTTGTTGTAAGGCGGTTTCGCTTTCCTGGAAAAAGCCCTCTATGCCCCCACACCTTTCAACCAAAGGAAGGCAAAGCGTACTGTTCAGCCGGGGAAGAAGACTGGCAGCAATCACCGAGCGTACGGAACTATCAGTTTTCATGAAGCATGTTTTCAGATGGAGTTTAACAAATATATGAAAAATTTTCTTAGCAGCCAATGAATGGCGGGATAAAAACCGGAATGTTGTCGGCTCTCCATAGAAAACGGACTTTTATGCGGTGTAGGGGTTTTACGAAAAACGAGATCTTATAAATTCGGAGACTTTATAATTTGAGTTTTGGCACTATCTTTTTATTTTTGTAAAAATTTACCTTCATGAATCATATTGTTTTTACGCATAAGGCGGATGTGGAATTAGAGGAATTACTGAAAAATGTAAATCCTGCGGATGTTTTTCTATTGGTGGATAATAATAGCCGTAATTATTGTCTGAGATGCCTGAATCTGGGATTCGTTCCTCATGAGCATTTCATTACACTACCCGAAGGGGAATACAATAAATCCATAGAGAGCGTCATCCAGATTTGGCATATTTTGTCTGCTCAGGGCGCCAGGAGAAATTCTGTACTTGTAAACATTGGAGGTGGATTGATCACAGATATCGGAGGGTTTGCCGCTTCGTGTTTTAAACGGGGAATACGTTGCATCAATGTGCCGACCACCCTATTGGCCCAGGTGGACGCTTCGGTAGGTGGAAAAACAGGGATTAATTTCAATGAGCTGAAGAATGAAATAGGAACTTTCTCCGTTCCCGAATGTGTGCTTATAGACAATCGCTTTCTGCATACTCTTCCGGAGAGGCAGATTTTATCAGGGTTTGCCGAGATGCTGAAGCATGCTTTGATTTCAGACGAGACTCATCTGGCAGAAGTGATGTCAGCGGACCTTTCAAAAGTAGCAGAACCGGAATTCCTCCGGCTGATCGAAAAATCCGTGGGGGTAAAAGCAGCCGTGGTACAAAACGATCCTCGTGAAAAAGGATTGAGGAAATCTTTGAATTTCGGGCATACCGTCGGTCATGCCATCGAAAGTATTGCCATCCGGAAATCTATGGATTTGTATCATGGAGATGCCGTGGCTTACGGCATGATCGCCGAACTCTATTTATCGGTGAAGAAACTAGGCTTCAGAGTAGATGATTATGAAAAAGTAAGGCGATATATACGAGACAAATATCCGGTTTATCATCCTGTCGGAAGTCCGGAAGATTTATATGAATTGATGTTGCATGACAAAAAAAATGAACACGAGGGCGTTAATTTTACTTTATTAAGACGACCCGGGGAAGTGGAAATCGATCGGTATTGCAGTGCAGAAGAAATTATGGAAGCCTTGGAGCAAATCTGAGTGTCTATGGCCGGGAATCGCTTTTAAGCATTCGGAAGCCGGTGTTCCTGGAGAAAAAAATGGTTCCCTTTATTGTATTAGCAGATATAAAAAATGGATATAACTCTGAATTTTAAGAATAAAGCCGTCGAAGGAGAGGTTTTTTTACCCGCCTCTAAAAGCATATCCAATCGGGTTTTGATGATTAATGCATTGGCCGGCAGTGAGTATGCCGTAGATAATCTGGCCGTGTGCGACGACACCCGAAGTATGGTCGAGGTGTTGCATTCCGATAAGAATAGTTTCGATATCGGACATGCCGGCACGGCCATGCGTTTTCTGACTGCTTTTCTGGCCCGTATCGTCGGGAAGTGGGAGTTGACCGGCTCCGAACGGATGAAACAACGTCCTATCGGAGTGCTGGTGGAGGCTTTAAACCGCTTGGGAGCCCGTATCGAATACCTGGAAAAGGAAGGCTATCCTCCTTTGACTATTTACGGTACCTATCTGGCTGGGGGTGAAATCGAAATCCCCGCATCGGTCAGTAGTCAGTATATATCTGCCCTGATGATGATCGCTCCGTATATGGAAAAAGGCTTGGTGATCCGGTTAAAGGAGAAAATAGTTTCGGGCACTTACCTGGACATGACGTTGCAGTTGATGAGGCATTTCGGAGTGAATGCCGTAAGAGAGGATGCTATTATTCGCATTCCTCCGGGGCATTATCTTTCCCGACCTTTCCGGGTGGAATCCGATTGGAGTGCCGCTTCTTATTTTTATGAATGCCTGGCTATTGCCGGAAAAGGGAAAATTAGACTCAAAGGCTTGTCCCGGGAAAGTTTGCAGGGAGATTCCCGACAGGTAAAAGTGTGGGAACGGCTTGGGGGCGTTACCCGCTTTACGGAAGAAGGGGTGGTGTTGACTCCGGGACCGCGGCTGACGGCTCGTTTGGAAGAGGACTTTATCGAAATGCCCGATTTGGTGCAATCCTTCGCCGTTGCTTGTTGTATGATGGGTCTGCCTTTTGTTTTTAAAGGGATAGATACTTTACGGATTAAAGAAACGGATCGCGTTGAAGCGTTGATGAATGAATTGGCTAAAATGGGATTCAAGCTGGAAGAGAGAGCGGATGATCACGCCTTGATTTGGGAAGGACACCGGGAGAATATCGTGGAGATACCGCGCATTTCCACCTATCATGATCACCGGATGGCCATGGCTTTTGCTCCGGCAGCCCTGAAACTTCCGGAAATAGTAATCGTAGACAAAGAAGTTGTTACCAAATCTTTTCCCGGATACTGGGAGGAGATCGATCGTTTATTCATGTCTTGACGGAATATTGAGTTAGCAGTTTATCCTTATGTTGGAAAGTCTTTTACAATCATCCTATTTTGCCTTATTTTTGATTGTAGCCTTAGGTTTTATTCTGGGTAGAATCAATTTTCGCGGAATATCGCTGGATGTTTCCGCTGTGATTTTCATTGCGCTTTTATTCGGGCATTTCGGGGTAGTAATCCCCAAAGAATTGGGTAATTTCGGTCTGGTGTTGTTTATTTTTACGATAGGGATACAAGCGGGGCCGGGTTTTTTCGGTTCCTTCAAATCAAAAGGGAAAATGTTGATTCTGATCACCTTGTTGATTGTCGGTTCGGCATGTCTCACAGGCGTGCTTTTTAAATATTTACTGGGCATAGAAACGGATGAAATTGCCGGTTTGATTGCAGGAGCTTTGTCCAGTACGCCGGGTTTAGCGGCGGCTATCGATGCAACGAAATCTTCTTCGGCCTCTATTGCTTACGGTATCGCTTATCCTTTCGGGGTGATCGGAGTCATTTTGTTTGTAAAGTTATTGCCTAAAATCTTGGGCGTGAATTTGAAGGCAGAAGAAAAGCGTCTGGAAAGCAAACAACAGGAAAAATACCCTTCTTTGCAAACCGGTACTTTTCGTATCACTAACCGGAGCGTCGATGGTAAATCGTTAATCCAGCTACAGGTGAGGACAATGACGGGAGCTGTAATTTCACGTATACGCCATGGAAATACTACCGAAGTACCTGCTCCGCAAACTATCCTGCGGGAAGGAGATTTGGTGAAAGCGGTAGGAAATCAGGCCGCTCTGGAACAATTGGCGCTTTTATTAGGTGAACAGGTGCCGGAAGATTTGCCTTTGGCCCAATCTTACGAATTGCGCCTGTTGCTGATCACCAATAAGGAGGTGATCGGGAAGAGTCTGGGAATCCTGAATTTGCAGGATAATTTTAATTGCACGGTGACACGGGTACGCCGGAGCGGCATAGATCTTTCCCCGGCTCCGGATCTGGTTTTGAAATTCGGAGATAAACTGACTGTCGTAGGACATCAGGATAGTTTGACGGAGTTGGCAAAACTATTGGGGAATGATGAAAAGAGGCTTTCCGATACCGATTTTTTCCCGATTGCGATGGGCATTGTGCTGGGAGTGATATTCGGTAAAATCAATATTTCCTTCTCGGACAGTTTTAGCTTTTCTCCTGGCTTGACCGGGGGGATTTTGATCGTTGCTTTGATATTGAGCGCTTTGGGGAAAACGGGGCCGGTTGTCTGGTCGATGTCCGGGTCGGCCAATCAATTATTGCGGCAACTGGGTTTGTTGTTGTTCCTGGCGGAAGTAGGAACAGCTGCCGGTACTAATTTAGTCGCTACTTTTCAAGAGAGCGGATGGACCCTTTTTATGATTGGTTTTGCTATTACTATGGTACCGATGATTGTTGCCGTTATCGTCGGGCATTTCGTGCTTAAAATGAATATTTTCGATTTGATGGGTACGATCACGGGAGGAATGACGAGTACACCCGGTTTGGCTGCTGCGGATTCCATGACCGATTCGGATGCCCCCAGTGTTGCTTATGCAACGGTATACCCGATTTCGATGGTTTTTTTGATCGTGTTTATCCAGTTGATCGCTATTTTCTTTTAGTATCTTTTTTCATTGAATCTATCGGAAAATAAAATTTCAATTTGTCATTTGTTTTTTTTAAATTATTTTAATATTTTTGGGAAAAATAATGTCAATGAAGATAAAATTGTGTCTTATTTTTTGTTTTTTCTGTCTCTATTCTTGTCAACAAAAAGATAGTAAGGTGGTGATGCATATGAAAAAAATGTATCATAAACAAATCTTACTTCCAAAATGCGATGAATGCATTTTTTTTGGTGAAGATGAAACATGGAAATTATATCCAAATCCACAATTAAGACTTATAATCTATATTGACTCTACAAATTGCACCAATTGTAAAATTTCTGAGATATGGAATTGGAAGAAAGTTATTGAATATGCTAAATTAACTGATTATCAATTTCAACCTTTATTTATAATAACACCAGTTTTAGAAAAAGTTGGAGAAATTTTAAATGCATTGCAGAGTAATCCTTTTGAATGGCCTATATATTTAGATTATGAAGGTAAATTTTTGAAGTTGAATAATTTTCTTCCTAACAGTTCTTTTTATCATATTTTTATGTTGGATCAAGATAATAAGATTGTTTTGATAGGAAATCCATTATTGAATGAAAAATTGTGGAATTTATATGAAGGTAAAATTAATTTATTGCTAAATATAGATTGAGTGAATTTAGATTTTTAGATTATGAAAAAGATGTTTGTATTAATTGCTGGAATTTTATTGCTTGTGTTAATGTATAAATTTGTGATAGCTCAACAAGTAGATCAGGATTTTTCATTAAATATGGAGTTGATGAACGTCATGGGAGATACATATATTGTTACTAAATGTAAACCTAAACCCTCATTAGCTGTTGCGGTGGAAATAGAATATTATTGTTCAGAGGATATCGTTCCAGGTACCTTAGATGCAAAAATTTGTTATCCCGTTCGTTTTAGAACTTTTGGTGGGGAGCAATCTTGTTGTTATAAGCAATAGTTATGTATGCGATGAAATGGATGCGTCTTATGATGGCGGTATGGAGCGGCGTGCTGATAGCTTGTCGGCCAACACCTCAGGAGACCGTAATATTCGATCCGGAAATCGTTCCGGTTTATCGTTGTTCAGAAAGAGATTCCTTGCCTGTCGATGGTATCGGTGCTTTGTTTATCGTTCTGTCGTCCGATTATCTCGTTACCGTACATTTTACTGAAGACTATTTTTTTAAAGTATATAGCAAAAAGGATTTCTCTTGGCGGGGAAACGTTCTCAACAGAGGCAGGGGGCCAAATGAACTATTGGACGTGGGATATATCAATCAATGGAAAGAGGAAAACGGACATTTGAATATCCTTGCCAATCAACTGAACGGAAATTATGCATGGATAGATATCGATCGGGCGCTGGAAGGGAAAGACAGCATTGTCCGTTACGAAGAATTGAAGTTTCAGGAGACACCTGAACGGTTGAGGATGGATATCTCTATGGTTAATTATTTCGGAGAGGATTCCTTATTGCTGTATATTGTGCCCCAGAAGACTGAAAACCGGCCGGAACGTATGGTTCCTTATTATGTCTTTTATCGTCCTAACACTGCAACTTTTGCAAAGCCTTTGCCTTTGGCTGTGATCGACGGTAAAAATGATGCCCTTTTTTCGTCTGTATATACCAGTGTGATGGCCTTCTCTCCGGACATGAGCCGTCTGGCAAGCGCAATCTGCGGTTTGCGGACGATTCAGATTCTGGATTTCAAAAAACAGAAAAGCACTGAAGTGAAATTCCCGGATTCTCCCCGTCGTATGGAAAAAACAGAGGTGAAGGACCTGGTCTTTGGATTTGCGGGTGCAACTCGACGGTTTGCGTGGATATCCGAAGCCAAGGGAATAACAGATGTCGAATCTCATCGTATTTTTCTGGTGGATTGGGAAGGGAATCCCCGTGGTATCCTGGAATTGGATTGTAATATCTTATCTTTTTTCCCGGATGAATCGGAGAAAGTTTTGTATGTAGTGGACCGGGAGGATGGCGTATTCCGTTATGACCTACGCGATTTTTATGATCGGATTTTGCCGGGATGAGGAAAACAGGCTTGCAGCTAACGTTTATGGTGGAAAAAATCTTTCACGATTTTGCTGCATTGGTCGGCCAGAATACCCGCAGTGACCTGGGTTCGCGGGTGAAGGACAGGCGGGGATAAGCGTGAGTATCCTCTATGGGGATCGGGAGCCCCGATCACCAGTCCTCCCAACTGTACCCATGCCAAGGCTCCGGCACACATCGTACAAGGTTCCAGGGTGACATATAGGGTGCATTCGTTCAGGTATTTGCCTCCCAGGTGTGCTGCAGCCATGGTGATGGCGATCATTTCGGCATGGGCCGTAGCGTCGTTCAATTTCTCGGTTTCATTGTGAGCCCGCGCAATAATTTTACCCTTGCATACTACAAGCGCTCCCACCGGTATTTCACCTTCCTCGGCAGCTATGGCGGCTTCCTCCAAGGCTTTGGACATGTATTGTTCGTGCGTTGTCATCAGTTGAATGTAGGACTTTATGGCAAGGCAAAGATAAGAGTTATTTACAAATTTCAGGTGCAAGCCTCCCGGTTTCGGGTCATGCGGGAGACTCGGAATACAATCGTTTGAATATGATATTGAAGGGATTGTCGGTGAAAAATTTTGGTTAAATTAAATTTATTCTTAATTTTATCATCCCCAAAAAGGGATCCGGGATAGTTCATTAATCATTAATAATATTTTTATGCAGACGATTGACACTTATAATTTTCAAGGAAAAAGAGCATTGATCCGGGTGGATTTTAATGTGCCTTTAAATGATAAATTTGAAATTACGGACGATACCCGTATGCGGGCCGCCATCCCGACCATCAAGAAAGTGCTGGCCGGTGGAGGTTCGGTGATTCTGATGTCTCACTTAGGGCGTCCGAAGGGAGTAGATGCTAAATATTCCCTGAAGCACATTCAGAAACATCTGGAAGAGTTATTGGGACAGCCTGTAAAATTTGCCGATGATTGTGTAGGGGAGAGTGCAAAAAAACAGGCGTCCGAACTGAAGCCCGGCGAAGTTTTATTGTTGGAAAATCTGCGGTATTATGCTGAGGAAGAAGGAAAACCCCGGGGATTGGCTGAAGATGCTTCCGATGAAGAGAAGAAAGCCGCAAAGGCTAAAGTGAAGGAATCTCAGAAAAAATTCGTTGCCGACCTGGCTTCTCTGGGGGATGTATATATCAACGATGCTTTCGGTACGGCTCACCGGGCTCATGCCTCTACTGCTTTGATCGCTAAGTATTTCCCGAACGACAAGATGTTTGGATATGTGATGGAAGGGGAATTGAAAGCGGTCGACAGTGTAATGAAAGATCCCCAGCGTCCCTTCACCGCCATTATGGGAGGTTCGAAAGTATCTTCTAAAATCGATATCATCATGAACCTGATGGATAAGGTGGACAACCTGATCCTGGGTGGAGGGATGACCTATACCTTCAAGGCTGCTTTGGGGGGACATGTCGGAAGTTCTATTTGTGAAGCCGATAAGCTTGATCTGGCGCTCGATATCATGCGGATTGCAAAAGAAAAAGGAGTGAATTTGGTGTTGTCCAATCAGGCTGTCATCGCTGATAGCTTTAGCAACAATGCCAATACCCGAATCTGCGATCCGATGAACATACCGGATGGCTGGGAAGGACTGGATATCGGTCCCGAAACCCGGGAACGCTTTGCTAAAGTCATCGAAGAATCCAAAACTATTCTGTGGAACGG
>CAJKZL010000098.1 GCA_905204385.1 uncultured Odoribacter sp.
CAGCATCATGTTCTATTTTGTCGAACACGGCCCCAATCCGATGGTAAAAGATTACTGGGACGCCTTCAACTGGTCGCTGATGAACGTCACCACTGTCGGCTCCAACATCTTCGGCGTCACCAAGCTCGGCCAATCTCTTGCTGTGGTCCTGGCCGCCGCCGGCATGATATTTTTTCCGATTTTCACCGCCTGGGTTACGACGAGGTTCCAGAATAAACGCAAAGGAGTTGAGAATAATTAACAGACAGAAAGGTTTCGCAAAGATTAAAATAATTTTGAAATTTCAATTCCCTTTATCCTATAAAAATTCTTTTTAAACAAAAATAATGGCTATGACATGAAACCTCTATAAATTGCTTAAATTTATAGAGTCCAAATTTGTTAAGCCCATGAAATCCGAAAGCAACATTATTATTTATCAAACAAAAGACGGTGAGACCTCGATAGACGTTAAATTCGAAAACGAAACACTATGGATCAACCGACAGCAAATGGCTGAATTATTTGACCGTGACATAAAGACCATTGGCAAACATATAAATAATGCACTCAAAGAAGAATTGAAAGGCACTCCAGTTGTCGCAAAATTTGCGACAACTGCCAAAGATGGTAAAACCTATCAAATGGAGTTTTATAATCTTGAGATGGTAACCTCTGTTGGGTATCGTGTTAAATCAGATCGGGGAAGATGAGTTTTCTTTAACTTACCCTGGGTACTGTACTGACGGATGCTCCACTAACGGCAGTCTGTCCACCCCTACCGGAAAATAAATGCGGAACATGCCGTATATGCACCGATATTTGCCCGACGGGGGCGATTTATGGAAAGGCTTGGGAAAGACATATTCCGCGGGAAGAAAGGATAGACGTACATCGCTGCACTACGTGCCTGAAATGTCTGGTTCATTGCCCTTATGCCCGGAAATACCTGAAGCACCAAGAACCGGAAAATGCTGAGGAATAAGATGGTTTGCCTGTATTTCTATAACTCTATCCACATTATAACGACTAAAGTATGATAAGTGAAAACGATGCTGTCGAAATCCTGAACGATGCAGAGCGCCATGACATTCCCGTATTTCTGGATGGCGGATGGGGAGTGGATGCGCTGCTGAGAAAGCAGACGCGTGAACATCAGGATATCGATTTATTTATAGAGAAAAACAAGGGCGAAAAGTTTATCGCTCTTTTAAAACAAAAAGGATTTCTCGAAATCCGGAAGGAATACACTACTACTGCGCATACCGTTTGGCAGGATGAGAGAGGACGGGTGGTGGATTTGCATCTATATGAATCGGGCGAAAACGGTACTTTTTTGTTTGAAGGCAACAGTTATCCGGCAGAAACCTTTTCAGCCGTCGGGCGAATTGCCGGCAGGGAAGTCCGCTGCATCCCTCCCCGGGAACAGTTGCTTTTTCATTGCGGATATGAGTGGGACGAAAATGATGCTCACGATGTACGCTTGCTATGCGAACATTTCGGTCTCCCTGTGCCGGAGGAGGACTAAATCAATGAACAAAATAAACATGAGGTATAAGAATTTGTTTTTTTACTGCTGGGGCTGTCAATTGCTTTATCGTCGTGCAAGGGGAAAAGCCGGAAGGAGAGGAAAGGAGCGGTGGAAGGCTCACAAACGGCAGCACTTTTTCCAGACAGTCTGCTTTGTTCTGCTGAAACTTGCAATGAGGAAGGGAGAAAACTGGCTGAAAAAGGGTCTTATGAGGAAGCCAGGGAATGGTTTGACCGGGCTATTGCAGCCGATTCCCTGTTTCATCGGGCTTATTATAATCGGGGAATGTGTTGGTGGTACAGAGGACGCCATCAGGATGCTATGGCCGACTATGATGTGGCAATCCGTTTGAATCCGGTCGAACCCGATTATTATAATAACCGCAGTGCAGCCCGTCTTTATGCCGGTGATTATGAAGGAGCATTGGCAGATGCGGAAAAAGCACTTCACCTGGGGCCGGAGAATATAACTTTTTATCTCAACCATGCACTGGCTAATGAAGGCTTGAAAAATGCAGAGACGGCCATTGCCGATTACCGTCGTATTATTGTGCTGGACCCCCATCATATAAATGCATATTACCGGATGGGATGTTTGCTTATCAATCAGGGTAAAACGGAAGAGTCGGTTGATTGCTATATACAGGCCTTAAAAATGGCTGACACAACAAGCTTGCCTGAAGTGACAGCCGCTATCTATTACAATTTGGGACGACTATACAATCTTCAGGGGAATAATGTAAAAGCAAAGCAGATGGCTCAGGAAGGAGTATCCCGTTATCCGGAATCCAAACTCTTAAAAGAGTTGCTTCGGGCCGTTGATAAAGAATGACAGAACCCACAGGGACGGGATGTTAGTGTCCCCTCTCCCTGCCCTGGCGGAATATCCGGTCTAAACGACGGGGAGGCGCGTTTCGGGCTATTCTACAACATCCGATGAAGCCGGAGCACCACTACCGTTTCCAAGTGACGGTGCGTTCCTGCCCGGCCGCGTTTTTCATCCCTGTTTTTTGACATCATCCTGAATACCCCGCTGCTCCTGCAATGGGGGAAACGGAGAGTGCAATTATCCGGAATCACAAAATAACTCATGATAACAGATGATTGAAATTAACAACGAATTATTTTTAATTTCATATTATCTTTGTTCAAAATTCTAAACTTGCATCCAAAATCCAATAAACCACCCATGAAACCCGGAAGAACCCTGAGCAGAAAAGCCTACCGAATGACGTTAGGCGTGACATGGCTGATCGGCCTGATTGTAATCGCATCCGTACTTGTGATTTTTCCCGCCCTGTTCCGGGAGGGGATGGAATTGAAGGAGTCGAATGCCATTCTTATCCCATTAAGTCCCTTTTATATGGCCGCTGTGGTGCTGTTGCTGGTATGGGCATTCCTGCGGCTGGCCGTCCCGGTGCAGCCATTGACGGAAGAGGAACGCGCCCGTCCGTTGTTGCAGCGGGTGAGTTACCTGCAACTCTTCGCCTGTTCGGGGATTACGATTGCCGCGGTATCGACGGTCGGCGACCTCTTGATACTTCCCTCCTTACCGGAGACTACCTTGCTCACCGGATGGAATACAGTCTTTATTTTTACGTTCCACTGTGCAGCTGCTGCGCTGGCCGCTATCTTGCTCTATACCGCAGCACGCATCGGACGGATTGCAGCCACCCTGACCGGCGTCCTGCTCTTTATAGCTGTTGTCTTTGCCCATCTGCCTGTCACCCTGACCCTGCTGAAGCATATCACCGGGACTGCAACAGAAGAGGTCGCCTGCTCCGGCGAGACCGAAGACGCGCAAGCGGTTGAGGAGGTGCCGTACACGGAAACGGATACCGAAGAGGACACCGACTGGATGATTGCAGCCGCGACAAGCGTCCTACACTATTGTCTCGAATACGGGAAAAACACCACCACCGACAGCACCCTTTGCTTTGCCGACCAACTGCTGATAGATTTTCAGAATATGCAATTGGAAAAGCCCGAAGAAGATTATGCCGCTGAAAATTCACCCCGGTGGAATAAAACCACCTCTCTAAACGTGCGCGACTATCATTATCTCTACTGCTTGTCCGCCCTGATTCTGGGCCAGACGGACCTCAGCGAAGACGAAATGTATGAAACCGTAAGCGAGCGAATCCTGCCGGTGATTCTAAAAGGATTGCACAACGACGGCCTCTACCCTTCGTCCCAACTGGAATCGCTGGTGAATATGCTGGATTATGCCTATTACGACCTGCAATCTCCGGAAGACGATAAACTGGCCTCCCTTTATGCCGACATGACTTCGGGACAGTTCCTTCCGGCGATGGCTGTGCTGCTCCCCTATTTCAACCGTCCGTATGCTATGGTGCACAGCGGTTTCGATGAGGTGCACATGCTCTGGGCTTACTCTTTCTGGGCGCGCCGCTGGAAAGACGGGCACACGGACGTTTGCCGGAGATTGCTGGACAAAGTGCTGGAAACCTGACCCAATACGGCCTATACCGCCGACCGCATGGAGAAGGCGGAACAGTATTACCGCGAAAAACGCCTGAAAAGCAACCGTACCCCGGAGGATATTCTGCGGGAGGTGGAAGAAGCCTTTGCGGACGCACCCCGCCCCGCGCAGCAAACCATACTCATCAACGAGATGGAATCGAAAGAACAGGCAAAAAGGGGAGAAATATTCAGCCGCTACACCTGGCAGGAAATCCCGGCAGAAGTGCTGTACGCGAATCAGGATGCCCTTCCGAACTTCACACCGGAAGGATTCCGCTATTATCTCCCGGCTTTCCTCACCGAAACGGTGCGGAACTATCAGCCGGGACACCGCCTCTATGCCCCACTCCTCTATGCCCTCGACTATAACAATCTGATGCCCGAACTCAGAGAGGAGTATTTCGCAATCCTCACCACCCGGCAGGAAAAGGCCATCTGCCACTTCCTCGAATGGTTGGGTGCCAACCACCACGCCGATTTCACCGGGGCAGACGGGCAATCGCCCCTGTGGCAAGCCGTTGTAAGCTGGTGGTGACAGTTTGGCGAAGAAGAGGCCTGCCCGGACCTGGCAAAGCAAACCGCACACTCCGGCTCACTCCCGGCAGGCTCCCGGTGGGCGGGTCAGTACGAACTGTCGTTCTCACTGGGCCGGATAAACGATTCGACAGAGGTATTTGCCGAATACTTCCTGAGCATAGGCCGCGATTCGGTTTCGTTTATAGCCAACGGGTATAAAATATACTGGGATTACCTGTGTACGGCAAGGGAGCAGGACGGACGGCTGATTATCCTCAGCGACAGGCTGACCGACGGTTTCGGAAATCTCACAGCCGGAGACACTCTCGCCATCGTAACGTTCGATGCAGGCCGTTATTACCTGGAAAGTCCCGTCGTATACGACAACCCGAACGCCACCGATATCTCCCGGCATCTGCAGACAAAAACAAGCCGACTTGGGCTAGAGGACACAAACACCCCGCCCCCTCGGGTCATAAAAAAGTCTTACCAACCAGTTTTAGATTACCCAAGAAATCTGTACTTTTGTTTCGGTTGGCACACCAAACAAAAACGACTTCTTTCGTCAAGGAAGAGGGGCCTGTTTTTTATAAATACTTTGTGAGCACTGCGCCACAGGGAAAAATACCTTGCCTCGCTACCGAAGGCATACCGATGGTTAACGCGGATAAACCGTTCCCTGGGATATTCCTGGCCCATACAAATCAATACAGGTATGGCTAAAGGATATACGACGGAGGAAATTGTGTCGATGATGCACCGGTACCGGGCGAAGCAACAAGATAAATAAAAATGAAACCTGACGGATTGTCGGCATTCCGGGTCCTTTGCCCGGAAGATTATACATGAGACAAATAACTGAAAATGAAGAAATTATTGATTTCACTCCTCCTCGGGATCGTTTCCTTATTGAGTGCCTATTCCCGGCAGCAAACGCAAGAATTGCCGCAATGGGTGATACCTTTTGTAGAAAGTTCACACTCCATTATGCTTTTTCCCTTATATGTTCAATCCCAAATCTCAGGACGGATCAACCCGGAAGGAAGCACCATCGCCCAACGCATCAGGACTCCCAAGGGCTACTACCGTGACAGCCTTCCTCCGGATTCTTTCGGCTATTTTCTACGGCATTTCCCGCTGGAACCACATGGTACGAAGGTCGTATATTATAACGGACAACCCAAACGAAATCCTGTTTACGTAGCCGTACTGAAAGCCGACGTTGGCACCCGGGATCTCCAGCAATGCGCCGATGCAGTGATCCGGCTGAGGGCGGAATACCTGTACGCTTGTGAACGTTATGCTGATATTCATTTCAATTTCACCAACGGTTTTCGCGCCGACTACAGCAAATGGGCGGAAGGTTTCCGTATCCGTGTGAACGGCAACCGGACAGAATGGTATAAAGCTGCAGCACCCGACTCCTCTTATGCAAACTTCCGGCGCTATCTGAATGTTGTCTTCGCTTATGCCGGAACCCTTTCCCTCAGCCGGGAACTCGCTACGGTTCCCTATACCGGCCTGCAGCCCGGTGACGTCTTCATTCAGGGCGGCTCTCCCGGTCATGCTGTGATCGTCATGGATGTAGCCGTCAACCCGCAAGGTCACAAGCTTTACCTTCTGGCACAAAGCTATATGCCCGCTCAAAGCATCCATGTCCTGAAAAACCCGAACGACCCGGCCCTTTCTCCCTGGTACTCCCTTTCCGGTACATCCTTGATCCGCACTCCGGAATGGAATTTCACTTCCGGTAATTTGAAGCGCTTTAAATAACTCACGGGGACATGTCCCGTGAGATACATTCACCGAAATAGCCCAAAAGACATGTCCCCGTGGTTTAAACGTTTCAGATATACTAGGGATAACCCTAACAAAACAAGCACATAGAGCTGCTCGGCAGTCCAATACACGGCAAGGGGAAGATGCGCAGAACAGGACAACAGAAACAAATAGAGCAGGTAGAGGGTTATGTTAATTATCTGAAACAGAAAGGCAATCTTCGCATTCCCGGTACCGATTACCGTATTGCAGTAGGTATAAGCAGGAACGGAAAGAAGAAAGGTAGAAAGCATCACACAAAACGGATAAAACGCCGTCCGGATAACCGCAGCATCGTTTGTAAACAGACCTAACAAGCCATCCGAAAAGAGAAAAGCCAGCAATATAAGCGGAATCCCGATTGCATAATCCAGCAGAATGACCCGCCGGCAAACGGGCATGACCTGATCCGGTTCCCGGGCTCCCAGAAGATTGCTGACCAGGGAAATCGTCGTTGTGGCAAAGGAACTGACAATCACAAAAAAGAACATGGAGATACTTCTCACCACATTTGCGGCAGCCAATTCGCATTCCCCCAAATGCTCTATGGCCACAAAGAACAGGAACCACGGAGCGATGCAGAAGAATTGCCGGACCATCGTCCAGACGGATAGGTTAAAGAGGTGGAGCGACAACCGCAAATCAAATACGGCACGCATTCCATGCCGCCGTTTATCTGCCTGTCTCCACATATAAAGGATAAGGAACACCAACCCGATAAATCCGGCAAGAGAAGAACCGATAGCCGCCCCGCTGATTCCCAGGGGCGGGCATCCGGCCTTACCGAAGATAAGCATGTAATTGAATGCTACGTTGCACACCACCATGACGATAGAGTTGGCAGTAAGAATTTTGGTATCGGTAGTACCGATGAAGAAAGCGCGGATGGCTAACAACGGGAAAGCGAACAGAAAACTGTAATCCCGCCACTCCATATACTGCACAGTCGCCCGATATACGCTGTCCGAAGTAATGGCACTCCGCAAGATCACCGGCGAAAATAGTTTGGATAATACGAAAACGACAACGGCAAAAAAGGATAAAAAGAACACCGCCTGCCAGAATACCCTGCCGGCTTCCACATATTGCCCGGCTCCGTTCCGCCTGGCAATAACGACTTGTGCGCCAAGGCTGAAACCGAAACCGAGCATATAAATAGCAGTGTAATACATCGTAGCCAGTGCAGAGGCTCCTAAATCTATCTGGCTGACGTGCCCCAGGAAAACGGAATCGGTTAAATTGATCAACTGTTCCATGAACAGGCTCACCATAACGGGCAGATTGATGAGCCATATTTGTTTAAGTGTATAATTCATTTGTTTTTATGAAACGGCATGCCTCAGCAACACACTAAAAGTGATGCAGGCAAAGGATGAATAATTTTAGGAATTAAACTCTGTAGGAGGTACGGGCACAACTATTCAATGCCGGAGAGTTATTCCCCGGCAAACCCGAAGCCGGATAGCTATATACAGAGTTGCCACTTCATAAATTCGACAATAGATTGAATAGCACCTGCAAAGATAATAGTTTTTCTATATCTTTACGCCAACTTAAGCACGAACATCGTCCCTAAAACGCAATATCATGAAAACAAAGCATTTACTATGGATATCCTTCGGCATAGCCGGTTTAATAAGCTGTGACCAGGAAGATGACGATGGCTCCCGGGCTTTTATGCAGGAAGCCACCGTTACAGGCGATTCCATAAACGGCTACCACTGTTATATGGACGGTGGTGGAGTAGCTGTTTCCCGCGACCGCTGGCTCGACGGCATCGAAAGAGGTTACTTTTCAATCCACTATATGCAAGAGGATTGGAGTGTAAGCGCAGACCAGGAGGTATATATCCGCAATGCCCGCGTCCTGCCTAATTCGGTCTATCGGGTGATTCGCCCCATCAGCGCAGAAGAAGCCGCGGACAGGCACATTACCGACCGGGACAGTTGTTCGGTTCCCCCGCTTTTCTCCGTAGAATACGGTTACCGCGGCTATTTCGATTTTAACACCGGATTATCGGTTGTGAACCAGGTCAATGTGGAAAAAATGCCCGTCGGCATGAATATGGTATACAATCCGGCAAAACAAACTCCGGACACGCTGAGGCTGCAATTCTGCTACCATCCGCGCATACCGGACAACTGGACAAAAATCAATTTTGACTACGGCCAAGCGTCCTGTGACATTTCATCTCTGGCAACCCTCATCCCATGGAATGATTCAGTTACCATCGTTGTGGAAACGGGAGAGGGCGACAACAAGACCACCATGAAATTTCTCAAAAAAGCCGTTTACAAAATAGAGCGCCCCGAAGAGCATAAGGAAGTGGAAGAAATCGTTGAAACAAACGAAATTAAATAACCTTTCAAAGGCATAAACGGACAGACCTCCGAATAAGTATTTAATGTACTTGTAGGTTGTTTTTCTTATGTCCAACGCAGCGGTAAAAAGAAGTAATTCGGGCGAAATTATCAGGGGCG
>CAJKZL010000099.1 GCA_905204385.1 uncultured Odoribacter sp.
AGGCTATCGGCCAGCATCCGACCGAAATAATAGGCAACAGCCGAAAAATCGGCCACCGTATTATCGTCCGGCACTTTCCAGCTCGCAGGCAGATAATAATCCAGATGGTTCACCGCTGCCAGGGCTGCGGAATCCCAGCTGATCATATCCGTGAACACCCTGGGTTTCATATCGAACAACCGGACATTATCCTCTCCGGCATGCGCCATCGTTTCAGCGGCTTCCCGGGCCTGTTTCACCATAAAAGCCATGTTCGACTGTCCGGAACACAGCCATACTTCCCCGATCATCACCCGCTGAAAGCGTAACTTCCGGTTGGACGTGGCGACCAGTAACTCATAGGGCCCTCCCGCCTTCAAGTCTTTCAGGACAACCTCCCATTGTCCCGATGCATCCGCAACGCCCGAACCTTTGTATTTTCCCAATGCCACTTTCACTTTCTCCCCGGCATTGGCTAGGCCACGGATTTTCAATTCCGGTCCTCTTTGCAGCACCATATCGTCACCATATACCGATGGCAACTGCAATCCCCCGTAATCTCCGGTGATGGCTCCATACACCGTTTTAGCCAGAATCCCTGCACCTTCGGCAGTAGGATGCAAAGCATCGGGCAATAAATCGGGACGGCAATAAAGTTCCTCCTGAAAATCGATCAATCCCACCCCGGCATCTTCGGCTACCTTTTCGATCGCCTGCTGAATTTGCCAATACCAGTCACGGGTACCCGACTTAAACCGCCAATGCCGGTGGGAAATAGGACTCATCCGGCAAATCCAGATCTGACAAGCCGGATTTACCCGCCGGAACGAATCTATCAAAGCCAGGTAATCGGGGATAAAGTCATCCCGGTAGTTCGGCCAATTCCGGGGATCCGTATCGTTCAAACCCAAATGGATCACCACCCGGTCGCCGGCAAATTGCAAGGCCTTCCGGAACTCCTCTTGTTTCATATAAGGACGATGCCCCTTATTCAGCAAGGTAGCCCCCGATTTCCCAAAATTACCCACTTCATAGCCATCGCCCAACATCCTCCCCAATTGAGCCGGATAACTATTTACTTCCCGATCGGGGATAGTGTATCCATAAGTGACGCTATTCCCGACACAAGCGACCTTAATCCGGGATTGAGCAATCCCCGTACAGGATAAAGCGATCCAAAAGAGCAGGAATCCTGATAAACGTATAAATATCATTATCTTAATAATTTAATCTATTATTTTCTTCCGGTTAACCTTCCTGAGCAGCAAGCTTCTCCAAAGTCTGCCAACACTGGAACAACCCTCTGGGCACATGAAAACATCCCTTCCATTTCCCGCCTTTCAAAGGCAAAAGCACTTCTCCACGACGGTTTAGATAGCCGAACCACTCCGGATACTCAGGATCGGCAAAATGCGACCATACGTATTCGTGTACCCTCTCGAACCATTTCAGGCATTCTGCCGAACCGGTCAGTTGATAGCCTTTAAGCATGGTGATCAGCGTTTCTATATGTACCCACCAGAGTTTCTGATCCCATTCCAATTGCTGCACCGGATGTCCTAAACGATCCATAAAATAAAAAATTCCCCCGTATTGCTTATCCCAGCCATACTCCACTTCCTGTAAGGCGATCTTTACCGCCTTTTCGATCAAATCCCGGCGGTTCAACCGAACGCCCAGATCCATGATAAACCACATCGCTTCAATGGCATGCCCCGGATTCAAACAACGCCCATCGAAATTATCCACCAATTCTCCGTCAGCAGATACATGCTCCACAATCAATCCGATTTCAGGACGATAAAAAACATCCATCACCTCGTGTATGCAGGTATCGATCTTCTCCTCCAGGAAATCTTTATCCAGCAAAGGCTCGATTTCCAGTGCCAGATTACAAAGAATCATAGGCAAAGCAAAACTCTTCATATTGCGCGTTCCCGGAACCGCTTTATTCCATTTGCCTTTAGGATTATCCACTTTCGACAGAATGATATCGAAAGTCCTGCGTGCAACGTCGCAATATTCCTGACAGCCTGTCGCCAATCCCAACTGCCCGAAAGCCATGGTTGCAAAAGTATACGAGAAAATATTATAAGGCTCCACCAAAGGCTTTCCCTCCTCCGTCAACGAAAAATACCAGTTATAATTTCCGTCGTGGCCGTACTTCTTCATAAAGTCGGCGCCCTGTACGGCACAATCCAGCCATTCCTCTTTTTTCCCCAATTTATTGCATAGCATGGCAAACATCCAGATCTCCCGGCCTTGCAACCAAACGAATTTATCCCGGTCGAACACCTTCCCTTCCCTGTCGAGACAAGTATAATATCCTCCATGTTGTTTATCCTGGGATTTTTCCAACCAAAAAGGAAGCACGTTTTCCAGCAACTCCTTTTTGTACTGTTCTGCTAATTTTCTAAAATCAACCATCACTTTAATTTTTTATCCGAAACCTGTTTTCTTCCTCAAAAATACATCCCTTATTTTTCACAGGATTAATCTATTGTTTTTCCTCACCGAACTCTATGCCGTAAACCCCTGCAGAGCGGATTCCCGGCTTACTCTCTCCATTCACCACGATCAGACGATTCCGGTCATTCACCAGCACGGCTCCGGCTCTCGCCAGCTCGTCGAACTCCCCGATACAGGTCCATCGGTTTTCCACCACCCGCCCTGCTATTAAACGGCGGTTGAACCGATACCACCCGGGAGCATGCTTCATATATTCTTTTTGTTCCCTCTGCAGACGGGCCAGGCGTTCGTGATCTCCCTCAAGGCGGGCCTGCCGCTGCCATAGGGGATTATTCACCGCAGCC
Organism: uncultured Odoribacter sp.; assembly: GCA_905204385.1. Next base: position 2,793 of record CAJKZL010000099.1, read on the forward strand.
CTGAAAATCTCCGCATCGACACCTCCGGCAATCACACATACACTGTCATTCAAAGCAACAGCCGCACTGCCGACAAAAGCTGCCGGCGCCGCATCGCCCTCTGTCCATCGATTGTCCACAGGATCATAGCAAAGAATATCCAAGGGTAAATAACATTCCTCCCTCTCCGTAGCAGGTTGAAAGCCACCGATCAGGTAAAACTTTCCCCCGGCCGCCACGCTCACGGGCTGCAAGCGGGCACATCCCGGAAAATCCGGAAGCGCCTCCCATTGCCGGGCATCGGTATTTTTCAGGACAAACGCCCTGTGACCGGGAATCCCGCCAGCATTTCCTCCGGCAACATAAATCCGCTCTCCGTCCGTTGCCGCGGTCATATTATCCATTTCCACAGGCAAAGCCGCCAATTCTTTCACCGCAACCTGTCGGTTTTTCTCCTCCCATTGGAGCAGCCACACGCAATTCAAAGGAGCGGCCTCATTCCTTCCCCCGATGCACACTATTCCTTGCGGGAGACTGACAGCAGCACCGTAGGCCACTTTGACAGGCAATCCTCCAGCCCGTACCCATTCCGCTTCCCCCTGCCCGGAATCCTGCAAGACATAAATCCGGTCGTAATAAACCTTTTCCCCACCTTCGGCAGCAGGCAGCCCCGGAAAATTACATCCTCCGGCCACGATCACCCTTCTTCCCACAACTCCACCGAAAGCCCCCGAAACACCTTCCCTCATTCCATTGCTTTCCGAAACGGCCAGTTCAGGCAAGGGCTTCAAACGAAGGCTTTCCGGTAAAACCGTTTCCTGCAGATCCGTGCCGGTCCGAACCGGAATAAACCCTATCAGCAACAGGACAACCGTCAGCCCTGCACTTCCGAAAACATATCTTTTCACCTTATCAAAACAATTTTCCCCTCAGTATTCATCCTATTTTTCCCAAAAACAATCGGCGGTAGTTGAATACCGAGGGAAAATAATCAAAATCGATTACACCTCTCAAAGAAATGAATTTCCTCCAATTCTACCTTCATGGCAGCTTCTTCAGCATCCGTCATATTCTGAAAAGGAGTACGGTTTTTACCCAAATCCAAGCCGATGAGCTTCATAATCCTTTTTCCTCCTACAATATTTCCCCGATAGTGACAGATCACATTGATCACCGCCTGAGAGAAATTTTGCAGTTCGCGGGCCTTTTCCAGGTCGCCGACTTCCCAGGCTTCCAGAATCCCCACAAGGCAACGCCCATTGTAATTGGTAGTGCCACCGATACCTCCCTGCGCACCGCCCATAGCCAGACAAGGCAGAATGGTCTCATCCTGACCGTGCAGCATGTCGAATTTACCATTCTTATACAAACGGCATTGATTGTATTCGTACAAGCTTTCATAAGTATACTTGATGCCTGCAAAATTCGGAATACGGCCGTCCACGGCAGCCAGAAAAGCCGGCATCGGCAAATAGGCATTATTGAACGCCGGGATATGGTAATAATAAAAAGGCAATTCCGGCGCACCCGAAGCTATCTCTTCGCAATACTTCACCAATTCCTCCACACGGTTAATTTTGGGAAAAGGAGTCGCCATAGCGCCTATCCCCCATGCCCCGATTTGCCGGGCATGTGCTGCCAAATTACGGCTCATTTTCACGCAAGTGCTTCCAACATGGACGATAACCTTAAAACCTTCCGGCGCGGCAGCCACCCAGGCCTCCGCCAGTTTCATCCTCTCCTCTTCGGTCAACATATAACCTTCACCGGAAGACCCGTTGATAAAAACACCTTTTAATCCGTTCTTAGCCAACATTTCTGCATAAGCAGGAATCGGCCCGTAATTTACTTCCCCATTTTCTTGGAAAGGAGTAAACGGAGCATCGATTAAACCTTTGATCTTTTCCATCTTATTTGCTTTAAAATATGTCCTGAATTTTTAATCTAGCCACAAAATAACCGATATGTTTTTAATAAAACAAGTATGTTTATTAAATATTTTTAAAATATTATTCTTATTTCCCCTTTAAATAGAAAAAGACCAGCATGATAGCCGGCCTTTTCTAATTTATACCTATAAACTATCAGCGCTCCTTAAATAGCACCGAGTATTTTTGCTCTGACCAGCATAGCCACGCCTATACTGCTGGCATTTTCACCCAACAAGGATAATTTAAACAAGGTATCCTTACTCACCAAGCTCAACGAATATTTATTGACCGCCGCTTTCAGCGGAAGCATCAGATAATCCCCCGTAAGAGAGAAACTACCACCCACCACTACCAGATCGGGATTGAGCAGATTGATCAGCACCCCGACCCCTCTTCCCAGCTTATCCGCCATTTCGGCAATCAGGGAAATAGCCAGCACATCGTCGTGATTGGCGGCTTTGATGATGTCGTACAATAAGATCTCTTTACCGGATTTCCAGACTTCGGAAAGAATCGAAGTCTCGCCCGACTTCAACCGCTCGACAAACATCTTTTCCAGAGCAATACCGGAAACTTCGGTCTCCAGACACCCCTTTTTACCACAATGACACATGATCTCATTATCGAAAAGCGGAATATGTCCGAATTCTCCCGCAAACCCCGTCTTACCATAATATAATTTACCGTCGAACATCGTGCCGACACCGACCCCCCGGCCCAGATTCAAAAAAAGTACGTTCTTCTCCTCCTTTACTACTCCGAAATTCTTCTCCGCAAACATCATAGCGCGGCTGTCGTTCTCGATATATACCGGAATGCCCAAGCGTCGATGCAATACATCCGTCAGTGGCATTTCATTGAAATTAAAATAAGTATAACTATAGCCATTATTAGCATCCACCCGGCCCGTCAAACTGATACCGATACCTGCAATCTTAGCCTTGTCGATCTGCACTTCTTCGATAAACCGTTCTATTTCGACACATACATTTTCCAGCGATTCGGAAGAATTTTTCAGCAAAAACGGGATTTCCTCCTTTTTATTCTCGACATTTCCCCGAAAATCCATCGATACGATGTCGATACGACGACGACGCACTTCCACCCCGATGAAGTATAAAATGCCGGCGGATAATCCGAAAACATTCGGACGGCGCCCTCCTGCCGTTTCAATTTTCCCGTTATCCTCCAGATATCCGTCTTCTCTCAGGTCCGACAATAATTTGGTCACCGTCGGAACACTCACATTCAACCCTTTTGCCAATTCCGCTATCGTTACTCCGCCCGAGGCGGACAATTGCACTAAAATATTTTTTTTCAACAGACCGTTTTTATACTCGGTGCCTGAACTTTTATCGCTACCGAATTTCAACACATTACTAAAATCGACCATCCTCTACACGCATTTTACAGAATAAATTATACAAAAATAAATAAATTAAAAAAACTAGTTACCATGATTACCAATTATTTAGAATTATTAAGATTTCGATTTTCAATTCTCGATTGTTATTACTTACTTTGCAGCGTTTTTGAGAACCAAAAAATCATATCATGGAGTCAGAGATTATTCAGCCGGAAACCTTCTACCACAAGGAAGAACTTTTCGACAGCGAGCGTACGGCCAAACTCAGTTTTCACTACAGCGAGATCATAAAGCTTTTAGGAGAGGACACCGAACGGGACGGTTTATTGCAAACTCCTCTTCGCGTAGCCAAAGCGATGCAATATATGACTCAAGGCTATCGACAGAATCCGGAAGAGATTCTCCAATCGGCCTTATTCAAAGAAGACTACCGGCAAATGGTCATTGTCAAGGACATAGAAATTTACTCTCTCTGCGAGCATCATATGCTTCCCTTCGTAGGTCGCGCTCACGTCGCCTATATCCCTAACGGATACATCACCGGATTGAGCAAGATCGCCCGGGTGGTCGACGCTTATGCCCGAAGACTTCAGGTACAGGAAAGATTGACTCAGCAAATTAAGAATTGTATTCAAAATACGCTCCATCCCCTCGGAGTGGCCGTCGTCATCGAAGCACAGCATTTATGTATGATGATGCGGGGCGTTCAAAAGCAAAATTCCGTCACTACAACCTCCGATTTTAGCGGGGCTTTCGAAAAGTTAGCGCCACGGGAAGAGTTTATCAGATTGATAAGTACGAAGTTAAGATAAGTCGTTGGGGGAAAATGGTTTAAAGTTGAGAGTTTAAAGTTGAAGGTTGAGGGGGTGAAAGTTGAGGGTTGAGAGAGGAGGAAGGAAAAGAAGGATGTTACATTAAAAAGATAAATTATGATGAAAAAGGCGTTTGTATTTCCCGGACAGGGAGCACAATTTGTAGGTATGGGCAAGGAATTGTACGAATCTTCCCCCCGTGCGAAAGAGTTGTTTGAAAAAGCAAATGAAATTTTAGGTTTCCGCATTACCGATTTGATGTTTGCAGGCACCGACGACGATCTGAAACAGACGAAAGTTACTCAACCCGCCATCTTTCTGCACTCCGTGATTCTCGCAGACAGTCTTTCCGAAACGCCGGATATGGTAACGGGCCACTCTCTGGGCGAATTCTCTGCCCTGGTAGCGGCTAAAGCGCTTTCTTTCGAGGACGGACTCCGCATGGTGCATGCCAGAGCACTGGCTATGCAAAAAGCCTGTGAAGCCAATCCTTCCACCATGGCTGCCGTAATCGGCATGACGGACGAAAATGTAGAGAAAATCTGTGGAGAAATCGAAGAAGTGGTTGTGCCTGCCAATTATAACTGCCCGGGACAGATCGTCATTTCGGGAAGCAATAAAGGGATTGAAATCGCCTGTGCCAAACTATCCGAAGCCGGCGCTAAAAGAGTACTTCCCTTGAAAGTAGGAGGTGCATTTCACTCACCCTTGATGGAACCGGCACGTCAGGAATTGGAAACAGCCATTCAGAATACCCGTTTCTCTACGCCCGTTTGCCCCATTTATCAGAATGTCGACGCCCAGCCTTATACCGATCCGGAAAAATTCCAGGCCAACCTGATCGCCCAGCTTACTGCTTCGGTGAAATGGACCCAAATCATGAAAAATATGATTGCCGACGGAACGACTTCCTTCCTGGAAATCGGACCGGGCAAAGTGTTGCAAGGATTGTTGAAAAAGGTCAGCACTGAAATCGAAACCAACGGCATACAATAACCCTACGGTCTCCCCGGAAAACAAAAACCCAGGGAAGCCTCACACGGTCAAAACCGACAGGATCCAAGTTTCCACCCACCGTCTATCGGTCGGAAACTTGGATCTCGTCTCTTTTCTATCCGCTTCCCGACAAGATTTTTTTAAGAACTTTCGGACTTTTGACCGATTAATTTTATATCTTTAGCCCTGTTGTTGATTAAAAATAAAAACAAGTCTAATTGTAAGTGCCGGATTTAAATTTTAAATCGATTCAAACACCGAATCACATCATTCATTTAGAATCTATAATCTTCACTCTTCAATTAAAAAAGATATAAAATTATGCCCGACAAAAAACGAAAGCGCCAGTTAAATGCTTTGTTCCGATTGATGATTATGCTGATAATCTGCGTAGTCACGGTTTATCTGTTCCCTAAGGTCGGGAGTTTTCAGTACGAATATCAAAAAGGAATGCCCTGGAGATATGAAACTCTGATCGCCCCCTTTAATTTTCCAATCTATAAAACCGAGGACGAACTCCAGGAAGACCGGAAAAAAATTGCAGCGGAACAGAGTCCCATTTTCAACCTGAACCCGAATACCGCTTCTTTTCAAATCGGAAAATTCAGGACAGCTCTGAAGAATTTCAACAGCGAATCCGACCAGGCCGCCCACCAAAGAATTGTAAACCGGCTGGAAGAGATCTATCGCAGCGGTGTGCTGCAGTTGCCCGAACCACTGAATGCCGACAAAATAAAAAAGATTAAAGTCGTAGAGAATAATATTGCACAGTCCAGAGACTTTGCAGAAGTATATACTTTAAAAAAAGCATATAAAACACTGAGCGATGAAATCACTCATTCCGGATTACCGGAAGTGACCCGGGAAAAAATTTTAAGGCTCAATCTGAACAATTACCTCCAGCCTAATCTGGAAT
>CAJKZL010000100.1 GCA_905204385.1 uncultured Odoribacter sp.
TGTTTTATTATTTAATTATATCTTATTTGGAATGCCGATTACTCAAATAACCGATTGTAAGAAACAATACCTGGATCTGCTGTTGCTTGCGGATGAGCAGGAGTCGATGATAGACCGTTACCTGGAGCGCGGCGAACTGTTTGTGCTGGACGATGAGGGGGAGAAGGCGGATTGTGTGGTTACGGACGAAGGCGGTGGAGTGTGCGAGCTTAAGAATATAGCGGTTATGCCCGGGGCCCGGCGGCAGGGATATGGCAGGAGGCTGATCGGGTGGCTGTGCGGCTGCTATTCGGGGCGGTTCGGGCGGATGATCGTCGGGACGGGGGATGTGCCGGGCATTCTCGGGTTTTACAGAAGCTGCGGGTTTGAATATTCGCACCGCATCGGGAATTTTTTTACGGACCACTACGACCATCCGATGATCGAGGATGGGGTATTATTGAAAGATATGGTTTATTTGAAACGAAAATTATGATCAGAATTAATCCGGAGAGAAACGGGAAGCTGACCGATGCTTTGACCGCGTTGTGGGAAGCATCGGTACGCGCCACGCATCATTTTTTGACAGAAGAAGATATTCGCAAACTGGTTCCGTTTGTCCGGGAGGGACTCTCCGGCATCGGGATTCTTGCCGTTGCCTGTGACGGTGATACGCCTATCGCCTTTATGGGGATAGAAGGGGATAAAATCGAAATGCTTTTTGTCGCTCCCGCCTGCTTTGGCAAGGGTATCGGCAGGGAACTGGTGGAATTGGCTATCACACAATACGGCGTGCGCTATGTGGATGTAAACGAGCAGAATCCCCAGGCTGCCGGATTCTACCGGCATATCGGATTCGGGGAGTACGAGCGCACGGCGACGGATGAACAGGGGAATCCGTTCCCGGTTTTGAAAATGAAATTAGATAGGTAGCCCGGGGAAACGTGTCTTTTGGGCTATTTTGATGAATGATAAATTTCACAAAAGCCGGTGATTCATTTACAAACCGTGCTTCGGGCTGTTCGCGAACAATATGATACAAATACCCCGTCCCCTTGTATCCCATTTGGGTGTCGTATGCTTTGTCTGTAAGGTGGTGTGCCTTGGCGTTTTGATGTCGCTGAATATCGGTGCGTTTGCCTGGGAGGAGCCACGCTTTTTTATAGAGGTGGACATGGCATATGCCGGAATCCGGGTGGGACAGGAGACAGAGCTGACATACAGTTGCACGGTGCCCTTCGATTCGGTGATACTGCCGGAATTCGGGGAAGGGATCGGGGTGGTGAGGGGACCGGAACCCAGCCGGGTGATGTCGGTTGCGGTGACCGACGGGGAAAAGAAGCAGGTGAGCAGGGTCAGTTACTCTTTTTATGTCCGTTTTTTAAGCGAGGGGATCGTTTCCCTGCCCGTGGCATCGGTGAAAGTGGGAGGCAGGGAATACCATACGCCTCCGCTCTGCGGCCGGGTGAAGCCTGCACTGCGGGATACAGCGGGGGTGGAATGCCGCCTCTCCGCTTCTGTGCCGCCTTCGGGGAAAGGCGGGACGCTCCGGGTGACGCTTTTCTGTAACCGCCTTCCGGAGCAGCGGTCGCCTTTGCTGGTTGCGGTTGGGCGGAAATATGAACCCGGCGGGAGGAGTTCGGGATTTTCCCCGGCGAAGGATACCACAGGGGGAAAGCCGGGTGGCGATGCGGTGAAAGAATGGCATGAATTCTATTACAACCTACCGTCTGATGGGCGGAAAGCCTGCCTTTGCTCCGTGGAAAACCTGAGTTTCGGCGGGGTGCCTTATGCGGTGGAGGGACGGGATATGAAGGGGGGGACTTTATCTGCCAACCGGGAAGGCCTGCTGGTGGTGGCGGTGATGGGCGTGCTGTTGATTTTTGGCGGGATGTGGCTGCGTTTCCGTAAGGAAGCCCGCGAGGATATGGCTGCGTTTGTTCTCCGGCACAAGCGGCTGAACCTGAGTACGGAATGGGCATTGACGCATTACGCTTTTCCGCTGTTCCTTGGGAGTATCCCGTTTTTCTTCCTGCTTTTCAATGGATATGGGTATGTGGCGGAAGGACGGCAGGATTGGTTTTTCCCCTGGTTCTGGTGCGGGGTATTGCCTTTGGTGGTGTCTTTTGCTTTCTGGCGCAGGCAGCGTCTGAAGCTTGATTTCCAGGCCGTGCCCACATCGCTTTCCCCCGGAATGCTGCGGGAAGTGATGGAAAAAGCGGCCCGGGAAAACAACTGGACATTGGACTACATCGGGGAGGATTGCATCGTGGCGCGCACGCATCGCCGCTGGTGGGAGGCTGCGCGTGGAGAGCAAGTGTTTCTGGTGTTCGGCCGGGAGGAGGTATGGATCAACAGCGTGAACGACCTACATAAGCGAAGCGTAGCCTTCCCTTCCGGATATACGAAAAGGAATATCCGGCTATTGAGGGAAGCGATTGAAAGCAGGGAATGAACGGCTGTTGTGCCGTTCGGCTGCTTCGGGAAAATTACAAGATATGGATTGACGGCGTTTTATTTCGCCCATCGCTTGAGCCGGGGGAAATAGGCTCTCATTTGGGCAATCGCTTCTTCTTTGGTGTATTGGGTGTCACAGGCTCCGTTAAATTCATCGAGAAACTGAATGCAATGCTCGATCATCCCTTCCATGGTGCAGTCCTGGACAAATGCGCCGTCTTTGTAGCAATAGCAGCAATAATCCCGGTTGGCAGCACCGTCTTTTTCGGTTCCGAACAATTCGGCAGCCTGCATCGGCATACCGCAGCTTTGGCAAAACAGGTTCAGGTATTTCCCATCCTTGACAAAAGCGTTGTCGATCCAATACGTTGCCGATCTCGGGGTAAATTTCAGGACACAGTATTCCGGGTCGTCCGCTCCGCCAGGAAAATGGGACAGCATCCAGTCGCCCCACAGGGAACGTTTGACCGCTTCGTCCGCTACAATCTCCATCTCACCGGTGTAAACCACACTGTCGTTCCCTTCTACAATCGAAACCCCTGCCTTGGGATTGGCCTTGAAGTGGGCCGTTTTTGCCGAGCTTGTTCCGGTGGAAACATAGATTGCCCCGTTCTCGTCTTTAAGCTTCACCATTGCCACCGGGCGCGGGTAACCGTTTTCGTCTATCGATGCCACAGTGATAATCTGTGCCCTTGCAACGATTTGCGCTGCTTTTTCCTGAATGTCCATTTGTAATATACTTTATTGTTTTGTCTTTGATTCAACTGCAAAGTTAACCGAAATGGCCTGTATTCCAATAAAAATGCTTGATTTTTGGATACAAGGGGACGGGGTGTTTGTATCATCCTGCGCTGTTACGCACCCTGTATGGATTATTTTATAATAAAAACGAAAAAAATCAACCTTTATTTAGCTAAAATACGCAACAAACTTAGCTAATAATTTTTTATTTCTAAAACATTTTGTATGAAATAATTATAATTTTTTCGATGTCTTATGGTTAGTTCAAATCCAATGACCAAAAAAAACGTTCGTTTTTTTAGTGTTATACACTTATTCCGGATAAGATATTGAGCGTGAATATCTTTTGTGCGCACGTTAAATTTATAATATCTCTTGAACATATTAAGACATGTTTTTATGGCAGATTTGTTATTGAACGACTTGCTTTATGTGAATGAACACCTGAGCTGCAAGAACTACCGGGTAGAGGTCGATTCCGGTTTCCGGTACTTGGAAATCCCCGCCGATACGACGATCCAGGCTCTTCCTGCTAAGCTCAATAATTTTATCTTTCTGGTGGAAGGAAGTTTCAAGGCCAATTGCAACCAGTTTCTCCACCGGCCGGTGGAGGCCGGACAAATGATTCTGGTGCCCCGGGCCGTCACGTTCCGCGCCCAAACGCTTACGGACTGCAAGATCCTGCTTTTCTGTTTCGGGTTGAATAAAAATCCCTGTGACATCAGCATGCTGCAGTCTTATTATGCCTGCTACAAGCAGGTGGTCTACCGCTTCGATCCCCTGCCCATCCGCTATCCGCTGTCCGCTTTTTTGGATCTGCTGGTCTATTGCCTCAAGAACGGCATGAACTGCGGCCATTTCCACGAGATTAAACACAAGGAACTGTTTCTCTACCTGAGGGGATTTTATACCAAGGAGGAAGTGGTGCAATTGTTTTACCCGATCATGGGGAAATCGCCGGCTTTCAAGGACCTGGTCTTGCAGAACTATATGCAGGCGGAACGGGTGGAGGACCTGGCCCAGTTGTTCAATATGAGCCGAACCTCGTTTTACAACAAGTTTGTGGAGGAATTCCGGATGTCGCCCAAGCATTGGATGCAGCAACAACTCAAACAACAATTATATATGAAAGCGGCCGTGCCCGGCATCTCGATTAAGGAACTGATCGATGAATTCAACTTCAGCTCGGCGGCCCAGCTCAACCGCTTTTGCATGCGGGAATTTGCCTGTACGCCGGGGGAATTGATCCGGAAAATTCAAAAGAAGGCCATAAATGGAATGATAAAATGAATGATTTGTACAAACTGTAAATAAATATGAAAATTTTGAAAATAATAAATGTAGTTATCATATTACTTTTGCACTGAGAAAAAGATATATCTGAGTTCTAGTGTGAATGTATGTACGATGCTCTTTACCGGAATGTATATATATTCTTATATTTTTTAATTTAAAATTGTAATTATGAAGAATCAATGGCGTTTATGGGGAATGATCCCCTTAGTTTTACTAGGTTTGGCGGCTTGTAACAAAGATGATGCTGCGACACAAGACCAGGGCAAGGGTAATGTGAAAATTACCTTCGGCTTCGAGCAGGCCCTGGAGACAAAGGCAGGCACCGGGCCTAAAAAGCCGGCAACCTCCTGGGGTGCGAATGTGAAGGATCTGATCATCCTGTTTGTAGATAATAATGGGACTGTAAAGGATGCCCGTAACATTACACCTCCTGAGGGGGAAGGTATAGCAGCGAAATCTGTCACGCTGCAAAATATTGCTGCTGGTACTTATGATGTTCATGTTGTCGCTAATTCAGGTGTGGCTGCAAACATCACGCGCAAAGGGGGATGGAAAGTTGAAAACGCTGTGGGCAGACGACTTGCCGAGTTATATCTGGATATGGTACCTTTACAGGTCTTACCTGAAGGGTTTTCAGGTACCGGATATAAAGAGCCGGCTGAAATTTTTACAGCTAATCAGTCTGTGTCAGTTGTGGCGGATGCAACAACATCTGTGGATCAGCCTTTTAGTTTGACCCGTGCTGTTTCACTGATCCGGGTACGTTTGATACCTGTGGAAGCCAATGATACAAAGATTGATTTTACCGATGAGCTAGGCGCTGGATCTTCAGCAATATTCCTGCGTCGTACAGAATTGGCTTTGAATATACCGGGTACACTCGAAGGGAAAGCAGATGATAAAGGAATATTCATAAACACTCCTTTTTTGACTCAAGATCCGACAGACTACGCTGGAGATCAGCCTATTGTGGGTGGCGCTACAGGCGTTAAATATTTCAAGGATTTCCTGAGTTTGCCCGGAGGTGGTGTGCTGACTGACCCGAGTGCAAATAAATTCGACCTGGTAATCAAAGGAACCACGAAAACCGATGATTATATTATTGCCGGTAGCACTACTCCAGTTCTTAAAGGTACTCCTGTTTACTGGAGTGGACCGGTAAATCAAAAAATTGATGCGAATGGAATTTTAGACATCGTTGTCACTCTCAAGACTTACGGTGAAAAAGACGAACCGACTCCCGGAACTACGTATGGTAATCTTGACATCCAGGTTAACCTGACTGACTGGGGCGCTGTAACGAATGCAGAGATGGAGCTGTAATACTTTTTTAGGACAGGCCTCTTTGCCGAAGGAGGTTTCCTTCCGGGCAAAGGGCCTGCTCCTCCCAACCGATTCATTAATTAGCGTGGTGTATGAAGGATGTAGGTATAATCATATTGTTTATGTTGCTCTTGTGCACTTGCTGCAGCATGGTGATGGGCGCACTTCTCTATAAAAAGATGACGAAGGGGCGACGGGTTGCCGCCCACGCTCTGCCGGAGCCGGCACTGGAGGTGCTGAGCGAGCTGGGGCGCAGCGCAGGAGCCTCGTCCAACTTTTACCGTTACCGGAGAAACTACTACGTGGTTTTTCACAATGGGGAGATTTGGTTTACTAAAGAGGGAGAGCTGATCAAGGCTAAATATTATTTCACCCGGTTGCCGGAATTTCTCTGCCGGCAGATACCGGAAGAAATCCTGAAATCGGTAGCCGGAAATTTTCCTGCCACCTATGTGTCCGGATTTGAAAGGACAGCCGAAGGATACACCATCAGTGTATTCGGGCAAACAGACGGAGAATTGTTTTTTGATGGGGAGGGAAATCTCCGTGAGGCCGTGAGCGAAGGAACGGAGCCAGGCGACTGCCGGGCTTCTCATCAGCGATTGCCGGAACACGCAATCGGATATTAAAGTGAAAATTATGGAACTGAATGGTATACGACATCTTTTGAGGGAGCGCATCACAGGCCTGTTGTGGGGAATGGCGCTGCTTTCCGGCCTGACTGGTTGCAGTGCGGACTATTACCCGGAAGGGAGTACGGAGTCGAAGGGCCTGTTGAAGCTGGAAACCAGGGGGACGTCAGGGGGGGCGGTGTTTGCCGTCGATCCCCTCGAAGACATCCGGCTGCTGGTTTCTTACCGGGAAGGGGAGGACAACGGAAAATTCAGTTATGAGATATACAATATTGAGCGGGGGGACTCTTCCCTCACCTCACAGATTAAGACAGGCGACTGGAATCTTACGTTGTTGTCGCCTCAGGGGGCGGCAACGATACACAATCCGGTGGCCGGGCAGCCGATGGCCGGGCAACTGATGTACGAGTACAAGCCTGCTACGCTCGACGGGCAAAGCACGCTGGCGTCCGAATTCCTTTTCGGGACAACGCCATTGCCGACCGTGGGCGTAGACCAGACTGTCAAGGTCAGCCGGGTGACGATGGCGCGCAATGTGGCCAAAATAGAGGTATTCGTCGAAAAGGCCAGCAACATCGATCTGGGCGGTACGCAGACCATCGAGCTGACCGGCGTGCCTTCGAAAATCGACTGGGAAGGGCGGCTGATGCCCTTGAAAGACAATCCGGATACACTCGCCACCCCTTTGACGGGGAGGTTGAAATTTCAAGAACTGCCCGGAGGCGGTTTCGGAAGCGATACCCTGGCGTTTGTGATCCCGGCCCACCGGGGGAGGGATTTCCTGAATGACAATCCGGCGGATGTAGTGGGGCGGAAGATGTGGCTCAAGGTGACGATTAAGAACGCTCAGGAAGAAACCGTGCTGGTCAAGGCCAAGCAACTGCCGGCGGTGGCGCTTTGTAATCGGATCCTGCGCCTGAAGCTGAAACTGAATTCACTGGACTTCTCGCTACAGTATGATTTTACCACCTTGCCAGGATGGGGAGGGACGGTCGTATCGGGGGATTCGACCCTAGAGTGATCGAAAAGTGAAACAGAATCTAAAGAGAGATAAGATGATGAATATAAATAAACCGGGAAATTTTATACGCGAACGCAAAAAATGGGGATGGATGGGAGTGTGCCTGTGTATCGGTTTGTTGTCCGGATGCCGGCAGGAGGTAGAGTCTCCCGATGCCTTGGCGGGAGGAATATTTCTCTCGTATAAATCCGCCGCTGCTTCCGGTGGGGCGGCGGTGAGAGTCCGGTCGCTCGTGTTCGCGGGTACGACGGAGAGTGACAAAGTCCTGACGTATAATGCGGAGGCGGAGGGCGGCACCGGTAAGATCCCGCTTCAGGGTATTAAGCTGAACGATATCCATACGGTGATCAACCCGGAGAAAGACCTGGGATATATCCGGACTATAGGGGATTTGCAGTCCGTGAAGATCAGCGAAAGCTTGCCCGATAGCGTGAACGACCCTTCGAGACAACGTTACCATTGCTTTGCCAACGTATATGTCCACGAAGACGGAAGAATGACCTATGGCAAAACCGGAACGGAGGATATCAGTAAAACCCTCCTGACGACGAGCGAGTATACCATGGCGAAAATGAAGGTGGAGTTCGAGCTGAAGAGCGAAAACGATATGACTATCGACGGAATAAAGCTGGTGATCCAGAGTGTCAGGGTGAAAAATGTGCCGTTCTATGGTTACCTGATTCCCAGGGCTTACGACGGTATGAACTTTACGGAAAGAGTCGGCCATTTATCGAAGCCGGCTAGTCCTTCTGACCCTAGCTATACCGCTTCGGCTGAGGTACTGATACCGGAATACCTCAGGGCTTCCGACGAGGCTCCGAAAATGACGCTGGTGGTGACGGCAGACAGGTATCAGGGCGGAACCAGGCTGGGAAGCTCCGAATATGAGATCGCGGTAGGAAATGCGATTGCTTCCGGAGTGAGTCAGAACGATTACAATATCGACCGGAACAAAGTGTATACGTTCAAATTTACCAAGCTTACCGGAGCGGGAACACAGGTGGACGACTGGGTGGTGGATAAAAGCGTGACCACCTGGGAGGACCGGGAGGTAGATACGGAGGTCGGCGATATGAGCGGATTTTTTCTGGAGACGACTTATATCGACAATTTCAGAGCTTTCCGTTTGCCGCGGTATGTGAGTTTTAAGTCGATAGGCGGAGGACGGGTGACGGTGGATAAACCCACAAATCAAGAGGGCGATACGATTACGGGGAATGAATTTTCCCTGGATATAGTGTGGGACGATGCTACTCATAAAAGCGGTAAGCTGGCTTTGAGGAAAGGAAATTGGCGGACGTCGGAAGATTTTATTGTGA
>CAJKZL010000101.1 GCA_905204385.1 uncultured Odoribacter sp.
CTCACTCATAAGAACTTCGCAGCAGGAGCGGTTTTCAGCTTATAGGCTTTGAGTGCCTGGTGTTTCCAATATATTCCGCAGGGATTCTTCCCGGATTTGAGTTACACCCAGTTGTATATCGAATATAAAGTGCCTGAAGGGGGGACTTTGGAAGCCGTCCAGGGAGATATTGCAGAAATCGAGGCTTATTTACTTTCCCGCCCGGATATTACACATGTGACTTCGAGTTTCGGCGGTACGCCTTCGCGCTACAATCTGGTCCGCTCGATTGCTTTGCCGGCGATGTCGTACGGTGAATTGATCGTCGACTATACGGATGCCGATGCCCTGAAAAGTTCGATTCCCGGGCTACAGCAATATCTCACAGAACATTATCCGGATGCTTATGTGCGGATCAAGCGTTATAATCTGATGTATGAGGATTTTCCGGTGGAACTGATGTTTACCGGACCGGATCCGGCGGTTTTGAAAGGTTTGGCTGCAAAGGCGCAACAGATTATGGAGGATGAACCGACTGCCGATTTGGTGACCACGGATTGGGAACCCGTGATGCCGGTGATGATGGTGGAGTATTATCAACCCATCGCCCGTCAGGCGGGATTATCGCGTACGGACGTCGGCTTGTCGCTTTTGTCGGCCACCGAGGGTTTGCCGGTGGGGTCTTATTACGAAGGGACGACGGCTATGCCTATCTATATCAAAAGTGTGGACAACCGGGGAGAAGAACCGGAAGGGCTGGAGAATATACCGGTGTGGAGCGTGTTGCCTTCCCTGGGGGGATTGAATGCCGAAACGATCAAAGGAATGTTGCTGGGAACTGTCAAGAAGGAGGATTTGCTGGCAGCTGCCGTCGGGTCTACTCCTTTGACCCAAGCCACCCATGGCGTGAAACTGGAGTGGGAAGACCCGGTGGTGTGGCGCTATAACGGTCAACGGGCCATAAAGGCCCGCTGCAATAATTTGCCGGGTTTTACGGCCGAGAGTGTCCGTAGCCGGCTGATTCCTCCGGTAGATACGATCACTTTGCCCGACGGGTATACCAAGCAATGGCTGGGTGAACATAAAGCCAGCAGTGAGGCGATGAGATATCTGTTTAAAAATGTGCCCTGGGCGATTGTGATGATGGTGGTGATCCTGATTGCTTTATTCAAAGATTTTAAAAAGCCGGCCATCATCTTTCTTTGCTTGCCTTTGGCAGCGATAGGGATAGTGTTCGGCATGCTGATCAGCGGGAAAGATTTTGGATTCGTGGCTATCGTCGGTGCTTTGGGATTGATAGGAATGATGATTAAAAACGGAGTGGTTTTACTGGATGAGATCAATCTGCAGATTGCTTCAGGAAAGGACGCCTTGCAAGCTTTGCTGGATTCTTCTTCTTCGCGTTTCAGACCAGTGATGATGGCTTCGCTGACTACGATTCTCGGAATGGTGCCTTTGTTGAACGACGATTTGTTTGGCTCGCTGGCCGTGACCATCATGGGAGGATTATTGGTGGGTACTGTGATTACCTTGGTGTTTATTCCGGTGTTGTATGCCTTGTTTTATCCGTTGAAATCGCACCCTGGAAATCCGAATGACGTGGATTCGGGCCGTGAGGAAGAATAGTAAATCTATAAATTGCCCATATATGAAACAACTGATATTGTGCCTGGCATTTTGGGGCTGTTCCGGAATGCTTCATGCTCAGGGAATTGAATTGAATCTACAGAAATGCAGGAAGATGGCTGTAGACCACAGTTGGAAATTGCAGATTGCCGGACATCAGGAGTTAAAAGCCGGCTATGAAAAGAAATCGTACCGGGCGAACTTTTTGCCTAAAGTTTCTGCTACCGGTGTGTATGCCTATATGCAAAAGAAACTGGAATACAAGATCGACGGCGGTTATTTGCCGGTGTTCGATTATCGGGATGTGGGGGCGGAGAAACCGATATACAGTGTGGTGGCAGGACCGGACGGGAATTATGTTTTGGGGCAGTATGCTTTTATGCCCGATATCGAGTTGGCCCTGAGCCTGCGGAATGCTTATACGGCCGGGTTGATGCTGGAGCAGCCTGTTTATATGGGGGGCAAGGTTCGCTTTGCTTTCCAGATGGCTTCGATCGGGGTGGAAATGGCCGGATTGAATGCAAAATACAGCCGGGCGGAAGTGATTACGGAAGCCGATGAAGCGTATTGGCAATATCTGAGGGTGAAGGAACAGGCCAGGGCTGCCGATAAGTATCTGGAGGTGGTGCGTGAGTTGGTGCGGAATGTGTCGGATGCAAACGCTACGGGGATGGCTTCGCAGAACGATCTGCTCAAGGCCCAGGTGAAACAGAATGAAGCGGAACTGATGGCGCAAAAAGCAGCCAATGGGACGGCGCTTGCCCGTATGAATCTCTGTCGTGTTATCGGGGTGGACCTGAACAGTGCGGTGCTGGTTGCGGATAGCCTGCAGGAGCAGATAACCCCGGGAATCCTGGAGGCTTCCGAAGATGTGGCTGCCCGTCCGGAATATAATTTACTGGAAAAACAAGTGGAACTGAAAGCCAGGGAGGTCAGTCTGGCCCGTGCCGACTTTTTGCCTCAGTTGGGTGTGTCGGTGAGTTACGGTTATGGGGACGGGCTCAAGCTCAACGGTGAATCCGAGGGGGAGGCTTCTTTTATGGCTATGGCTTCCCTGAAAGTGCCGTTGTACCATTGGGGAGAAGGGCGGAATAAAATTAAATCCCTGAAAGCGGAAGAAGAAATGGCCCGTCTCAAAAAGGAGGAAACCGCACAATTCATGCTTCTCGAAGTGGCCCGTGCCCGCTATAATGTGGAGGATGCCGCTACAAGAGTACGGTTAACCCGCAAATCCTTGTCCCAGGCTGAGGAAAATTTGCAAGTGAGTAAAAATCGGTATGAAGTCGGCTTGGAAACGATTACCAATTTTATGGAAGCTCAGGCACAATGGCAAAAAGCCTGGAGTGATTGGATCGATGCCCGTACAGAACTTCGGCTGAACGAGACTTATTACCTGAAAGCAACGGGGAGGCTTACGGATTAGCCTCCTCCTGTTGCTGACTTTCTTCTTCGATCTTTTTATTTTTTTTCAGCAGGGTACGCAAATAAAACAGGCGTACGGTTTCGGGGGAGACTTTAAAACGTATGGCGATTTTCTGAAAGGAAAAGCCTTCCGTTCTCAAAGCTTTAATCTCCTGCTCGTGTTCGAATAACTTGCCGGCACGGATACTCCCTTTCGGACGGCCTAATTTGATTCCCTGAGCCCTTCGGCGTGCTAAAGCTTCGCGTGTACGCTGAGAGATCAGCGTACGTTCTATCTCGGCACATAATCCGAAAGCGAAAGCCAAAACCTGGCTATTGATGGAAGAGTCGAATTTGTAGCCTTCCTTAATGCTGTAGATGGTGATGCCTTTCTCAATCGATTGATGGATAATGTTCATAATATTCATCATTTTACGACTAAGCCTGGATACTTCGGTGATAATCAAAGTGTCTCCCCTTTGCAATTTTTTCAATAAGCTTCCTAATTGTCTCTCGCTTTCTTTTTTTGTTCCACTTACGGTTTCTGTACACCACATGGTAATTTTCAATTCCTGTCGTCTACAGAAATTAATGACCTCACTTTTTTGGTTTAAAATCGTCTGCTTATCTGTGCTCACCCGCAGATAAGCAGCAACTATAGGCGGTCTGTCCTTTAGTTCCTGTTTCTTTTTTTCGGGCATAGTTGTTTTATCAGTATGGATAATACTGTTTTTTTGCTTTTTTCTCTTTGAATTGACAAATATAATAAAGTTAAGGAGTTAATAGAAACTTTTGCAGAAAATGATCTCGATCGGACCTTGAATCTGCATCGTTGCCAGGAAGTTATTGAAGCCGGATTCCCGGATGCGTCCGGGAAGTTTGCCGAAATAATAAAACTTTTAGCGATTTCGGATGCGCTAAATGAAACATAAATTCTTTAACCTATGTATATATTAAGACTTATAAGACTGAGAAAATCAATACATATGGAAATTCAAAAATTAACGAAATTTAATGTGAAGGCCTGTTGCCTGACCATTTCTTTTTTTGTGATTGCCTGCCTGGCATGTAGAAGGACACCTCCTTCGCTGGATATCCCTCAATTGGTGAAAGTTGCCGAGGTCGGCCGATTCGGAGGAAAATCTTCGGTGTCCTATCCGGGAAAAGTGAAGGCTGCTGAAAATGTGAAGCTCTCTTTCCGGGTGGCAGGACCTATAAAGAAAATATATGTCAGCGAAGGCCAGCAGGTGAAAAAAGGTCAGTTGCTGGCCGAACTGGATCCCAGGGATTACTTGTTGCAATATAACGCGACCAGGGCGGAATATGATCAGGTGAAAGGGGAGGCGGACCGTATCATAGAATTGTATAAGAGAGGCAGTGTGTCCATCAATGAATACGATAAAGCGGTAGCTGCCAAGAAAAGGATAACGGCTTTATATCAATCGCAGCGAAACGCTTTGAACGATACTAAACTGAAAGCTCCTTTCGACGGTTTTATACAACATAAGTATTTCAGCGCTCCGGAGATTATCGATCAGGGGACACCTGTTGTTTCGATGATCAATGACGATTATTTCGAGGTGGATGTGGAGATTCCGACGCAGGATTATATCCGGCGGGAAGATTTTACCAGTTTCGAAGCCGTTGCCGATGTATTCCCCGGGACCGTGATTCCTTTGGAGCTGATGGATATCAATCAGGGAGCGAACTACAATCAGTTGTTCAATGCCCGTTTCCGGTTGAAAAGAGATACCCTTCCCGGCTTGGCTGCCGGTATGAGCCTTACGGTTACTATCGGGTTCCGTCCGGGGGCTGAAAATATGACCGTTGTTCCGGTGTCGGCCCTTTTTCAACAAAAAGGAAAATCTTATGTCTGGCGGTACGAAGGCCGGGACAGTATTATTCAGCGGTTGCCCGTGAGGGTGGAGCAAATGATGAAGGACGGAACTGCATTGGTGCGGTCCGATTTGAGGGAAGGGCAATCTGTCGTTTCTGCCGGGGTGAATGAGCTGAAGGAAAGACAAAAAGTACGGCCTTTGCCCCCGGTTCCGGCATCGAATGTCGGCGGTTTACTGTTTATTCATTTATTCATTAAACCTTTAGAACGAATAAATCCATAAGCGGTTTAAACAAAAATATAGCTATGAATTTTACAGAATATGCTTTAAAAAACAGAGCCCTCGTTTATTTTTTTGTAATCGTTCTGGTTGTGGGCGGGATTTATTCATTTTTTACGATGAGTAAACTGGAAGACCCGGCAATTACAGTGAAACAGGCAATGGTAGTGACTGCTTTCCCGGGTGCTTCTGCCTGGCAGGTGGAATTGGAAGTCACGGACGTATTGGAGAAATCCATCCGTTCGATGGGAAATCTCGATCATGTGGAATCCCGGTCTATGGATGATGTTTCGTATATTTTGGTGGAACTAGGGAGTACGGTCCCTCCTGCGGATCTGCAACAAAGCTGGGATATCCTGAGGCGAAAAGTGGCCAATGTGCAATCTCAGTTGCCCAACGGGGCTCAGCCTTCCCTGGTGCTGGATGATTTCGGCGACGTATACGGGATGTTTTATGCGATGACTTCCGAGGGATTCGGTTACCAGAAGATGATGGATTATGCTCAGTTGGTGCGCCGCACAGTGCTGGACATCGACGGTGTGAGCAGCGTAGATATTTACGGTGAACGGCAATCTTGCATAAATATAGATATTCAGGAGGCCAAGATGGCCAATCTGGGGGTTCATCCGGCGGAGATCATCCTGACCTTGAGAGGTCAGAATGCGACGGTATATTCCGGATATTATAACAGTGGGGAAAAAAGAGTCCGCGTAGGCGTCGACGGTTCTTTCGACAGCATAGAGGATATCCGGCAATTGCTTATTCGTGGGCATGAGGAGGATAATATCCGGTTGGGAGATATAGCGGACATTTCCAAAGGATATGTCGAACCTCAGCGGGAAGGTTTGATCTATGATACTATTCCGGCAATCGCCATATCCATCGCCATGGAAAAGGGAGGAAATATCATTCAGTTGGGGAAGGTGATCGATCGGGAATTGGAGAAACTCAAACAAACTGTGATTCCGGCGGGGATCAATTTTGAAAAGGTATTTTTTCAGCCCACGCGGGTGAAAAGTGCTATCAGTGTCTTTATGGTCAATCTGATAGAGTCCGTACTGATCGTTATTTTTGTCGTTATGCTGTCGATGGGCTTCCGTAGCGGTTATATCATCGGTATCGGGTTGGTTGTCGTGGTATTGGGTTCTTTTGTCATCTTACACATGATGCACGGCACCCTGCAGCGGGTGTCCCTGGCTTCGTTTATCGTCGCTATGGGCATGCTGGTCGATAATGCGATTGTGATAACGGACGGCATTATGGTGGACCTGAAAAGAGGGATCCCCAAGCCTGCGGCTTTGATCAATATCACGAAAAAAACAGCCTGGGCTTTATTGGGAGCTTCTACCATCGGCATCCTGACCTTTCTGCCCATCTACATGTCGCCGGATACGACGGGTGAATATGTACGGGATTTGTTTATCGTGCTGGCCGTTTCGCTGTGGCTGAGCTGGATTTTGGCATTGGCGTATGTGCCGATTCAGGCCGATCGGGCATTTAAGCCGCGGAAACCCAAGCCGGGTGACAACGATAATCCCTTTAACGGGCGGATTTACAGGAAATATCAGAGCGTATTGAAGTTTGCGGTTTATTATCGCTGGCTATTTATCCTCGCAACTGTAATCCTGCTGGCCGTAAGCGTTTGGGGATATGGTTTTATTAAACAAGGCTTTTTCCCTGATTTGAGCTACAATCAATTGTATATCGAGTATAAAATGCCCTTCGGCACTAATCCCGAGACGGTCAAAAAAGATCTGATATCTATGGAGAAGTACCTGATGAGCCGGCCCGAAATAACCGCTGTGACGATCAGTCTGGGCGGGACCCCTTCGCGGTATAATCTGGTTCGTACGGTCGCCGAACCTGCCCTGAGCTATGGAGAACTGATCGTCGATTTTACTTCACCGGAAACCCTGAAAGATAAATTGCCGGAATTGCAGATTTATTTGTCTTCTCATTATCCTCAGGCTTATGTCCGCATGAAGCGGTATAATCTTATGTATATGGATTTTCCCATACAATTTATGATTTCCGGCCCGGATCCGGCGGTGTTGAAACGATTGTGCGCGCAGGTAGAAGCCATCATGCGGGCGGATTCTACGGCTATTCTGGTTACGAACAACTGGGGACCGGAGACTCCGGCACTGGATGTGCGCTATCAGCAGCAGATCGCCCGGGATGTCAACCTGAGCCGGGAGGATGTCGGTTTAGCCCTTCTTTCGGCAACGGACGGAATGCCCATCGGTTCGTACTACGAAGGGGAACATGCCTTACCTATTTACCTGAAGAGTGTGAATGCAAAGGGTGAGAGACCGGAGCAACTCAATAATGTGCCGGTATGGAGCATGGTGCCTTCGACTAACGGAATCAGTATGGAAACCGTAAAGGAATTGATGACGGGCATGCTCGGGGAGGATCAGTTGTTGAAAAGGGTGATCGGTTCTGTTCCGTTGAATCAGGCAAGTGCAGGAGTGAATATGAAATGGGAAGTTCCGGTGGTCAGACGTTATAACGGCCAGCGTTCTATCGCGGCTCAATGTAACAATGCTCCCGGTTATACCTCCAACAGTGTCCGGAACAGTTTGTTGCCGAAAATTAATGCCATACCGATTCCTCCGGGTTATAAAACCGAATGGCAGGGAGAGTATCTGGCCAGTACGCAATCGCAATCTTATCTTTTTAAAAATGTACCGATAGCAATCGTGATCATTCTGGCTATTCTGATCGGTTTGTTCAAGGATTTCAAGAAACCCTTGATGATCCTGCTTTGTCTTCCTTTGGCCATAACGGGAGTTGTGGCAGGAATGCTGCTGGCCGGAAAGGATTTTGGTTTTGTGGCCATTGTCGGAGCCTTGGGCCTGGTAGGAATGATGATCAAGAACGGGGTCGTTCTGGTGGACGAAGTGGATATTCAGATTCGTTCGGGAAAAGACCGTTTCCTGGCTTTGGTGGATGCGTCTACTTCCCGCCTGAGGCCTGTCTTTCTGGCGGCGATGACAACCATATTAGGGATGATTCCTCTGATCAACGACGATATGTTCGGTGCATTGGCGGTAACCATTATGGGCGGTTTATTTATCGGTACCATTATTACTCTGGTGATTCTGCCGATTCTGTATTCCCTCTTTTTTCATATCCCGCATCCGGACAAAACGAAAAAAAATTTACCGCAAGTTCATTTAAGTTGATTTGTCGGAATGACTATAAAAACTATATTCTATGAAACGATTTTTATTGTGCTGTTGTCTTTGGATTCCGGGTCTGGCTATCGCCCAGTTGAACCTAAGCCTTCCCATGTGCAGGGAGATGGCTTTACAAGCTAGTAAAGAATTGCAGATTGCCGGCCGGGAACAGGAGAGAGCTACATTCGAGCTACATTCGTACCAGGCAAATTATTTTCCCAAACTTTCAGTTGTCGGATATGGCTTGTATAATCAAAAGAGATATCATTATAAATTGAAGGGCGGATATTTGCCGACATATAAGCCTGATGCCCAGGGAACCTTGCAACCTAATCTGGTTATCGATCCGGAGACGCATCAACCGGTGATGGGTGCTGACGGACAACCTGTTTTCCAGGAATATGCCTTTTTACCGGATATACGGTTGAAGCTCAGCCTGAGAGGTGTATACACGGCGGGCG
>CAJKZL010000102.1 GCA_905204385.1 uncultured Odoribacter sp.
CGCCTGCCCAAACCACTCTGAACGTGGTGATGGAAGAAGATGTCAACGAAATAGACCAGGTAGTGGTGAACGGCTATTTTACGCAGAAAAAAAATTCCTACACCGGATCGGTCACTTCCGTCAAAGGGGAGGACTTGCTGATGGTTTCCCCCACCAATATCCTGAAGGCACTGGCTTTTACGGTTCCGGGATTGCATATTGTGGAAAATAACGAGCAAGGGTCCAATCCCAATGCAATACCGGAAATCATCCTCCGCGGGACGACCGCATTACAGGTGAACGGGGAGTATGGGCTGAACACTCCCCTGATCATCCTGGACGGGGTGGAGATCACCCTGGAAAATCTGTACGACCTGGATATGCAGGATATCGAGAAAGTGGATGTCCTGAAGGATGCTTCGGCCAAAGCCCTGTATGGAGAAAGGGCCGCAAACGGCGTGATCGTCGTCAGCCGCAATCGGGTGGCCGACTCGAAACTGAGGGTTCGCTATAATTTTATGCCCAACGTACAATTCCCGGACGTATCCTCGTTCGATCTTTGTGACGGGAGAGAAAAGCTGGAACTGGAACGGCTGTTCGGTCTTTACGATTCTCCGCAAGGGAAGCGGGATGAATTGTACTGGCAGCGCAGGAGTATCGTCGAACGGGGAGTGTATACCGACTGGAAGTCCATCCCCCTGCGCAACAGTTGGTCGTTCGACCATTCCATCAGCGTTACGGGCCGGGGCAGCGGAATGGAATACAATGTCAATTTACGCTACGGCGATACCCGGGGTGTCATGAAGGGGGACTTCAGGCAGCGTTATGGGATCGGAGTCAACCTGGCGTACAATTACAAAGATTTCCTGAACATTTCCTACCGCCTGGACATCAATAAGACCGATACGAAAGATTCCCCTTACGGCAGTTTCAGCGATTGGGTCGTCCGGAATCCTTACGAAATGCCCAAGGATGAATACGGGGAGTGGGTGAAGAGCTATAACGACAACATGGACAGGAATCCTCTGTACGAGGCTTCGCTCGAAAGTTTCAGCAAATCGAAAGCCAAGACCATCACCAATAGCATCAACCTGCGTCTGGACATCCTGAAGGGTCTGTACCTGAACGGTAATTTCTATTACGCATTGGGCGACGACCAAAGGGATCGGTTCATTTCTTCGGAATCCAGCCAATTTTTGGGTAAAGATGCCGACCAAAAGGGCAGCTACACCGTAAGCGGAGGTGAAACGAACAACTGGTCGGGAAATGCCACCTTATCTTACAACTGGAGCTTCGACGACCTGGGTTCATTATTGAGCATCAATCTCGGAGGCACTATCAGCAAAAACCGGTCCTCCGATTTTGAGTTTTCCGGAATCGGCTTTTTGAAACCCATGCTGAACGATCTGGGATTTGCCTCGTCTTATCCCACCGGCTCCCCTTCCGGAGCTGAAACCGTCAGCACCAGCGTCGGGGTTTTCGCGAATCTGAACTTTATCTACCGCAACCGATATTTCATCGACGGTTCCTACCGCACTTCGGGCAGTTCCAGCCTCAGTACGGACAACCGCTGGAATCCCTATTGGTCCGTAGGCGCCGGCTGGAATGTCCACAACGAATCGTTCCTGCAGCATACTTTCGTCAACATGCTACGGTTGCGGGCCAGCTACGGTTGCACGGGCAGCAATACGCTGGCCGTCTGGGAAACCCGGACCACTTACCGCTATTCCAAGGAAAACATCTTTGTCAGCGGCATAGGTGCCAAGCCCATCACCATGGCCAACGAATACCTGAAAGCATCGCAGACTTACGAATGGAACGCAGGAATACAGTTTTCCTTCCTGAAAGACCGGTTGCAACTGGACCTGAATTTTTACAATAAAAACACTAAAGACATGCTTCTGCCGATAGCCTATCCCTACTCTGTAGGGGTCAGCACATTGAACAGCAATCTGGGGGAACAGGTCAACCAGGGATACGACTGGAGCCTGTCGGGGGTACCGTTGAAAACCGATGATTTGCAATGGCGCATCACCCTGAACGGACAGCATAACCGCGATAAAATAAAGAAAATCAGTAATTCCCTGAAATATCAGAATACGGAAAATCAAAACCAAATGATGGATAAGGAATTGGCGAGTAAAGGCATTTACCGCGGGATTGCCCCGAAGATCCAATTTGAAGAAGGAGAATCGTCCACCGCTATTTACGTGGTCCCCTCCCTGGGAATCGACCCCGCCACCGGCAGGGAAGTGTTTGTGAAAAAAGACGGCAGCCTGACTTTCGATTACGATGCCAACGACAAGATCGCCATGGGAAACACCATTCCTAAGCTGGAATTCGCCCTTAGCACCTCATTCACCTGGAAAAGGCTTTCCCTGTTCGCAGGTATGAACATCACCTGTGGCGGATGGGTATACAACTCCACCCGGGCCGGTAAAGTGGAACAGATCGATCCCCGGCACAACGTCGACCGCCGGGCGTTCACCGAACGTTGGAAGCAGGCAGGCGACAAGGTATATTATCTGGGATATGACCCCAATAATTATGTCTATGCCCAGAGTCAAAGATTTCTGGAGAAAAGAAATGAATTTTACCTCTCTACCCTGGGTATTTCCTACGAAATCAATCCGGAATGGGTAAAACACATCTACCTGAAACGGCTGCATGTGTCGGTGAATTTTTCGGACGTGCTGAGGTTGTCCACGGTGAAGTTCGAAAGGGGGACATCGTATCCCTATATGCGGGGATTCAATTTTACCGTCAGTCCGACGTTTTAACACAAACGTGCCTCCGGGAAGCATTGCCGGCCGTTAAGGAAGGAGGCTTCCGTCATGTCAATCGCAAGTAATTATAAAAACAGATGCTATGAAAAAATATATGATTTTATGGATCGCAGTCTTCGGGATATGTTCGTGCGAGAATTTCCTGGACGTCAAGCCTAAGAGCGAGATTCTGGGGGACAAGCTCTTCGAAACGGCCGAGGGCTTCGAGGATGCCCTGTACGGGGTATATACCCATCTGGGACGGGCCGATTTATACGGAAAAATGTTGTCGTGGTATATGCCCGATCTTTTAGCAGCTTATTATGTCAAGGAAAACGTAAACACGCAATGGCAGCTTTTGTTGAATTTCGACTATACCAACAACCAGCTTGCCGACCGCAAAATATTCGACAACATCTGGATCCAAATGTACGAGAACATCGGTTATGTCAACGACATCCTGCGTTATCTCGATGAACATAACGACATGCGCTACCATCATTTTTATAAAGGAGAAGCGCTGGGATTGCGCGCGTTTATGCACCTGGAATTGTGCAATTGCTTTGCCCCCGCCTACCGGGAGGATACCCGTGATTTACCGGCCATCCCCTACTATGAACGCTATGAGCCGCTGGTTCAGCCTTTCCGTACACTGGAGGCAGTCTATCGAAAAGTGACGGACGAATTACAAGCGGCGGAGGCCCTGCTCGCTGAAGAGGGGGACTATCTGACCGCCGACAGGACCGCCGTGCCCGGTGTACCCGCTTTTATGACCCAACGGCAATTCCATATGAATCTATATGCCGTACAAGCTTTGCTGGCCAGGACCTATCTGATGAAAAACGACCTGGACAGCGCGATGATTTATGCAGAAAAAGTCATTGCATCCGGGAAATTCAGCTTTGCCGACAAGACAAATCTGGCCAATGAATATGCATCTTGTATTTCGGAAAACGAAACCATATGGGCCGTATATCCGGTATCCAAATGGACGGATCTCATGCGGGAGTGTTTCGATTACGCCCAGGACGATATGGATCGTGCCATGTTGCCGCTGAACGGCTTCTGGGTAGGCATGTTCGGCGTGGAAGGTTGGGCGGTGGATTATGGCTTCCAAACTTTGTATCAGGTGCCCAATACGGAGGGACGCCAGGATTTCCGCTACAACGCCTGGTTCAGGCAACGCGAAGGCGTCACGGGGAAACACCGTAGATTTTATAAAATCTACCGGAATACAGGTGAACCTGACGGGCAGAAAGGCATCCATATGATCCGGATTCCCGAAATGTACCTGATCATGGCCGAAGGACTCCTGAAAAAAGGAGATACGGAAAAAGCCCGGGAATATTTCGATACCTATACCCGCGCCCGCGGATTTTACTACAAAGAGGAAGAAGCGGTCTTCGACATGAACCTGATCAATAAGGAATATCGCAAAGAATTTTTCGGGGAGGGACGGGAATGGTTCAACCGTAAACGGCAAAACCTGCCTTTTTATTCCTGCATGTATAGCCTGAATCCCCCTTACCCCGAAGGTACGGATGCCAAATACACCTGGCCTGTGCCCGATGATGAATTCGAATACCGCGAAGGAGGAAGGGAAGGTGTTTACCCGCCCCGGCAAGAGGAAGAACAAACCCATTAAAAATGACAGCCATGAACAAGATGAAATATTTAATTCCGGTGGGAATATGGATCGGATTAAGCAGTTTGTTTTCTGCTTGCGACACTCACTATCTGGCTTATGAGGAAACCAAAGACAGAGCCTATTTTTCACGGTATGCAGGTGTTTACACCAACTACTCGACTTTTCCTTTTTGGGAATCGGGCGATCGTATAACGGTGCGGCAAAACTTTTATGTTCTGGGATATCCGTCCACCGAAGAGCGTGAAGTCCGCCTGGAACTCCTGGATAGCCTGACGACAGCAATCGAAGGGGAAGACTATACCCTGGAAAATCATTTTGTGATCCCGGCAGGCGAAATACAAGCTACCTTGCCCATCATCACCTGGAAGCGCCGCAAAGACGACGACAACCGGTCGGATACCCTTTTCGTAGGACTCCGCATCGTCGAAAATGAAAACTTTATGCCCACCATGGGGGATACGGTTCTATTATTGTATAAAAAAACGGCAGTCACCCAACCCCAGTTTTGGGTGAAAACGGTATTCGGACCGTTTTCTGCGGATTTATTGTACCGTTTTCTGGACCGATACAATTCGCTGAAGACCTCCGATCCTCAGGTGTATAATCTGATTTATGCCTATGCCGGAGAACATTGGGCAATAAATTTCTATCCCAATGAAGTCGATTTTTTGATATTGAAGTATATCATGAATCCGCTGTACGAATACTATCAGGCCCATCCTACTCCCGGAGTGATGATTCCCAAGCCCCATTATGAATAATAAAAGAATGCACTATGAAAAGATATCGATTTTCTTCCTGGATAATTCTTGCATGCTGGCTGACAGCCGCAGCATGTATAGACGATAAGACCACGGGATTCCTGACGGAGGGTTCGCCCATCGTGATCACGGCCGCAGATACCGTTTTTTACGAAGATTTCGGCATCCCTTTGGTGATCTCCCCTGAAATCAGCCAGTCGGTAGCCGGATTGCCCTTGACGTACGAATGGAAAATGATAGCCGAAAGCGGCGACGGTTCGGATTCGCTGAGGCTTATCGGCACCGAAAAAGTGCTGAATTATAAATTTCCCCGTTCGGGCGTTTTCAGGCTACGGCTAAGGGTGGAAAACCAATACGGAAGCAGCTTTATGTATTTCACCGCCAATATCCGCGCCCTCTTTGAGCAGGGACTCCTGATTCTCAGTAACGATATGGAGGATCGGGGCCGTATCTCCTTTCTCCGCCTGAAGGATGAGCAGGAAGTAGTGGGCAAGACCGAAGCGGACTTTAATTTGGATGCTTTCGCTCAAGCCAATCCAGAGCAAACATTGAGAGGTGTCCGGGACCTGCTCGTTACCCGTACAGGCCCCAACTCAAGAATCAGGCATTACTCCCTGGCCATCTCCTCCGAACCCGATCAGAAAATATATTTTATGAATCCGCAATATTTTCTGATGGAAAATATAAGCGATCTGACTTTATTTTTTCCGGAGGCATATCCTACCGTATTATGCGGCAATGATGCCACCAGAAGCGATGAAATACTTGTCGCCACCCACGACCGAACCGGGAAACCGGGCGATTTCGGAGTTATCCGGCTGGAAAGCCAACTGGCATATCCGGCACAGACTTCAGGTATATACGATAAAATCATTATGAGTGAATGTTATCTCCCCGACTTTCGGGTAACCGACTATGTAGGGTGTCTGATCGACAATACCCATTCGCAAGTATACGGGGTATATAATAACTCCCGCTTATATTCCACAGGAGAACGTTTCAAAGGACAAGAAGTGGTGAATGCCGCTTTTTATGGAAACGAAGGGAAGTTATTGATCATCTCCGCAGATAAAAACAATCCCCGCCGCATCGGTATCCATAAAGGAGTCAATGCCAGGCTTTGGGACTACGATGTCGAAATGCCCTTTGAATCGGAGCCTTATGTTTATACCGCCGATGAGCCCCTCACGCTCGGCTTCGACAGTCCCATCGTGGGAAACGATAAATATCAATGTGTTTATTACAGCGCCGGGAACAAGCTTTACCGCTGGATTTTTATGGCCTCTGAGCCGAAATTACCTGTGGTGCCTGATTTGACATTAGAGCAAGGAGATGAGATCACTTGCCTGGGCCTCAGCCCCGATCAGGAGCATCTGTGGGTCTGCGTGTATAATCCGGATGCTCCTACGCAACTGAAAGGGAAATTGCTTATTTATAATGCGGACAACCTGACACTGGAAAAAACCTTTAAGGGTATCTCGGACCGGGCGGTGAAGGTGATGTGGAAACCGGCGAAATAAAGATTAGAGATGAAAGATGAGAGATGAGAGATTAAAGATTAGAGATTAGAGATGATTTAAAAATAATTGGATGATGAGAATATGCAGTGTATTGATTATGGGACTGCTGGCCTGGGGAATGGCAGGTTTTGCAGCAGAAAACAGGGGCACCGCTTTACAAAAGCAACGGCTCGATCCGGGAATGCCTTCTTTTAACTTCCACTATCCCGATATTAACGGGAAAACGGTGAAACTCGAAGATGTAAAAGGAAAATACGTCTACATCGACATCTGGGCAACCTGGTGTGGTCCTTGCAAGGCGGAGATTCCTGATCTGAAAGAGCTGGAAAAGGAATTCAAAGGCAAAAAGATTGTGTTTATGAGTATTTCCTGCGATACGGATAAAGCGGCCTGGGAAAAATATGTGAAGGAAGAACAATTGGGAGGATTGCAATTATGGATGGGAAAGGGAAAAGACATGAAGGATTTTTACTGCATACAAACCATTCCCCGCTTTATTCTTTTAGACCGGAAAGGAAATATCGTGGACGCCTGGATGACGCGTCCCGCCGATAAAAAGACCAAAGAGACATTGCTGAACCTGAAAGGAATATAGAACCGGTGTAACAGGAACCCTCGTTACCGTAATTATTTACGTATGGATTTTTGGGGTCCGGGGGTTCCGCCTCACCACAAAATAAAATTATAGATCAATGAAAATAACTAGTTTGAAAGGACAGTGGATTATTTTTTTCTCTGTAGCCCTGTTTTTTCTGCCTTGCGCAACGGCCCATGGTACGGATTACGTCGTGCTGGCGGGCCAAGGGATACAATCGGATCCCGGGTGGAAAAAAGTGGTAGAACGCTTAGTGAACCTCCATTGGGCAGAAGTCGTGGACTATCATAAATATCCTTCCGAGGCATTAGGACGGTTAAGGGAACTCTATCCCCGTTATGTGGCGGTGGTGGAGAAACCGGAACGCATCGACCGGCAGTTCGTGATGGATATCAACCGGATGAGCCGGCAGGTGGACGACGATATCTATGGAGATTTCCTCTGGGGCATCATCACGGGTTATGACGCCGAAGCGGCCCTGCAACTCACCGAACGGGCACAGGCCCCTGAAGTGGTCGGTTGCGCCTGGTGCCTGCGCAACCAGGACTTCCGGGACGGCAAGTATTTTGAAAGGATGGGTTTAACGGATAAAGAAGGCCATTGGTACGAAAAAGACGAAACCGCCGACAGTGTAGTCTGCACCCCTTACGCCGGCTCTCCCGGACAGACGGTCGAACGCATGCTGGACTGGGTAAAGGATAACGATCCTGGCCTGATCGTGTACCAGGTAGAAGGAATCCGCAATCAGTTGCCCCTGTTCCAAAGTGTGACAGGAGAAAAAACGGGAATAGCAGAATCCCGGGGAGGGAAGTTATGGCTGGGAAAGGAGCCACTGAATCTGGGAAAACATCCCCGTATTTTCACCACGCTAGGCAGGGTCCATACCTTCGGGGCGCGCGAAAGCATCCCCATAGCCCTGATGAACAGCGCACAGGTAACCGCTCTGTTGGGACCGGTAGCCTATACGTTTCACGGACGCGGCAAATGGGGAACACTGAAATACTGGCTGACGGATGCCGGACGCTTCACCCTGGCCGAAGCCCATTTCCTGAATCAACAGGATATGCTGGACCAGCTCCGGCAATGGGATCCCCGTCTACTGGAAATGCAATGTCCCTATGAGGACGACCCTATCCGGACGATAAGGACCTGTTATAGCTTTTATTCGGAATTCGAGAAAAAAGAAAAAGAAAACCCTGAACAGACGGGCGATATCATGAATAAATTCGGCTATCTGTACGAAAGGGATATCTGGGCTTATTACGGGGATCCGCTTTGGGACGTCCTGGCCAAAGATTTATCGCACGACCGGCCCTATGAGGTAAGCAGCCGGATGAAAGGAAAAAAATGTTTCGTAACCATCAGGACTTCCCCTGATTTCAGTTGGGAAAGGCTTTGCGGCGAACTATGCGAGTCGTATGACAGTTTCAAGGATATCCATTGTGCGGTAGGCAATT
>CAJKZL010000103.1 GCA_905204385.1 uncultured Odoribacter sp.
TGTCCGAGCTGAAGGCGCTGGTGACGCCGGACACGAAGATGATCTGCATCAACAATCCCAACAATCCCACCGGATATCTGTATACGCGCAAAGAAATGAACCAAATCCGCGATCTGGTCAGAAAATACGATCTTTTCCTGTTTTCGGACGAGGTATACCGGGAGTTTTGTTATACCGGGGCGCCCTATATCTCGGCCTTTCACCTGGAAGGCATTGAAAACAACGTAATTTTGGTCGACTCGGTTTCCAAACGTTACAGTGAATGCGGCATCCGGATCGGGGCTCTGATTACCAAGAACAAACAAGTACGCGAAAACGTCATGAAATGGTGCCAGGCCAGACTCAGTCCTCCCTTGGTCGGACAAATCATGGCCGAAGCTTCCCTGGATACCCCCGAAGAATATATGCGCGAAGTGTACGATGAATATGTAGACCGCAGAAAATTCCTCATCGACGGTATCAACCGGATACCGGGATGTTACTCTCCCATTCCGATGGGTGCTTTTTACACCGTAGCACGCCTGCCGGTCGACGATGCCGATAAGTTCTGTAGTTGGTGTCTGGAAGAATTCACCTACGAAGGACAAACGATATTCATGGCACCGGCTTCCGGCTTCTATACCACACCGGGCTTAGGCAAGGACGAAGTGCGCCTGGCCTATGTACTGAAAAAAGAAGATCTGGCAAAAGCATTGACCGTGCTTGAGAAAGCATTGGAAGCCTATCCGGGTAAAAAATAAATAAGCCATACCTATGCCCCTGAGTCCTTCCAGGGATTCCGGGGTTGAAGGAGGCCCAATTCCATAAAATCATGCAGTCTAACGATCTCACGCAAGGCAGTATTTTCCGTAGCCTCTGGGTCATGGCAGTTCCCTTGATCTCCGCTTCTTTCATTCAAATGGCCTATAGCATGACCGACATGTTATGGTTAGGCCATTTGGGGAGTCATGCTGTGGCTGCTGCCGGAGCGGCGGGATTCTTCACCTGGCTGTGCAACGCTTTCTCTTTCATGACAAAAATCGGAGCAGAAATCACGGTCTCCCAATCAGTAGGTGCTAAAGATTACCGGCGAGCGGCTCATTATGCCGGCCAGGCCATCACTTTGTCCGCCATTATCGGATTGGCTTACGCCTGTTTCATTTTTATTTTTGCCCCGGCCTTAATCGGACTTTTTCATTTCGACACCCCTATTTCGGAACAGGCTATCACTTATATGCGAATAATAGCCCCCGGCCTATTCTTTCAATTCAACAACAACACTTTCAGCGGTCTATATAATGGACAAGGAGATAGCCGGACTCCCTTCCGTACTTCTGCTGTCGGGCTGATCCTCTGCTCATTTACGGGCCAGGGCCGTTTCCGGCACTAGGGACAGCCGGTGCTGCTATCGCCACTGTACTCGCCCAATTAGTCGTATACAGCATTTTCTCTCACCGGATCTTCAATGCCCGTTTTCTCTTGGGACGCATGCACTTACTCAACCGTTTGAAAAGAGACTTCGCACAAAGGATTATACTGTTGGGATTACCTGTAAGCATAGAGAATGCACTCTTTTCCATGTTTTCCCTCACCCTGGCTACCTTGGCAGCCCGCTGGGGAGCCGTCGGAGTTGCAGTCCAAAGCATCGGTGCACAGATCGAAGCCATCTCCTGGATGACCGCCGCCGGTTTCTCAACAGCTTTAGCGGCTTTCAGCGGTCAAAATTACGGCGCAGGCAAGTACGACCGCATCCGCCAGGGCTATCGGCTTACTTTAGGAATAGCCGGCAGTATCGGACTGTTGGCGGGGATATTGTTTTTTGTATTTAACCGGGAAATATTCGGTTTATTTGTAAAAGAAGCAGAAGCTATCGTCGCAGGAGGTGACTATCTGAAAATATTAGCGCTATCTCAATTATTCATGGTGACTGAATCCGTAACTGCCGGAGCTTTCAACGGCACCGGCCACACGACACCTCCCGCGTTGACCAGCATTGTTTTTACCGGAGCACGTATTCCGGCGGCGTATTGGCTGACGACCTTCCCTGCATTAGGATTGAACGGCATCTGGTGGAGCATTACTTTTTCCAGCATATTGAAAGGCACCCTTCTTCCTCTATGGTATCTTTATTTTCAACGTCACAAAATGCCGTAAATCCTCTAACTCTTCTGAAGTTTTTTTAATGCACGAAGAGCATTCAAAACATAGGGATTTCCCGGTTCTACAGACAACCAATAACTCAGTTGCCCCAGCAAAGTCTTTAAATAAGCCGGATGCGTGGAACCTATAGCCCGCTGATGTTCGGCTACACCTTTAGTCAGTACGAAATATACATTTTTCCGTATTTCACGCTTCATTGTCTTGGGAATAGTCATTTTAATTCCGGAACTGACGGAGATTCCTGTGATGATTTTTCGTCTGTTTTCGCCGATAAACCGTGTTTTTTTCACACTTAGGGCAAACCCTTCCTTTAAAACGACGGTATATAATTTAGAAAGAAAATCCTCCCGGGGTATAAAATCTCCGGAGAAAGTCAAATCATCCGCATAACGGGTATATTTCAGACGATAGCGACGGGCCAATCCTTCCAGACGTTCATCCATGCGGGTAGCGATGAGGTTGCTCAGAGCGGGACTGGTAGGAGCTCCCTGAGGCAAACATTTTCTGTGGCAACAAAGCTGTGCCAGAACAGCCGAAACATTAGCCGGATATCCTAGTTGTTCAAATGCTTTTCTCACCCGGTACTGAGGTATCGAACCGAAAAAATCCTTCAGGTCGGTTTTTAGAATTTGCTTGCTGCCCAAATGAGGTCGGACATTATCTACAATAGACATCCCTGACCGGAAACCCGTTGCAACAGGATGGAGCTGAACCTTTTGTAATATGCGGCTATAAATCTGCCGCTGCAAAACCAACAACTGCCCCTCCGGAGCCGATATCACCCGAAATCCACCACTACGTTTCCCCAATCGGAAACTCCTGTAATGTTCCGGTATATGCATCAGCACCTTTTCAAACTCCGTCCGGCTGAAACCGAAAAAATCAGCACACCATTTAATTGCTTCCCGGTCATAATTAAATAAACAAGAATAACGGGTATCGGACGTGTGTTGTCCGCGCTTTACCCGGACGCCAGAACTTTTGAACAGCGAGAACCACTTCCGTTTTTTCTCTAACGGACCGTCTATTCTCCGGCCTAAACCATCCTTGTCATAAGTCCCGTTCCCATTCCGGTCGTATCCTCCTCTTTCTTTTCCATAACCGGAAAATTTCAGCATAGCAAGGATGATAAAAGCAACAATAAGGGTTACTAATAATTCTTCTCCCATATTCGATCATTAAAAAGAGGATGAGGTATTTACTTTTAGAATTATAGCACAAAAGGCTCTGTATTCCGACGGAATCAGCTAGCATGGGCTATAATTTCTAAATCTCTGAATAAGACCTGAATTTATGAGGCGACTACACCTCTTCCCTGCTAAATCTTTCCCTCATCCTCCAAGTGCAAAAATAAGTAAAATTTACTTCAAACAAAATATTGCACAAATAAGGATCAAAAAAGCGAATTTTCCTCGTCATTCAGTGAGATGCAGTCCTCTCGCTTTACTTCCCTATTTCGATAAACGATGAGTGTCCTGCGGTCACTTAATGAACGATCCGAGCCCTGCGGTCACCTTATAAACGGAACCCAAGCTTCCGACCGGCGTGTGAACGGCCGTTAAAAAAGCGCCCGCAGAGTCTATTATCGTTCATCATTCATCGTTCATCGTTACTTATAAATATTTATTCCTGGAATATTAAAGAATTTTTTCCCTAATATTTTGCATTGGAATAAAAAAGCTTTAAATTTGACGTCGGAATCAAAAACCTTTGAAAGCTAAAAATTTTTTAAGTATAACAATAAAATTATTACAAAATGAAAGTAACAGTTGTTGGAGCAGGTAACGTTGGTGCGACATGTGCTAACTGTATTGCTGAAAAAGACATCGTAAACGAAGTGGTTCTCCTGGACATCAAAGAAGGCATTGCTGAAGGAAAATCCCTGGACATGTGGCAAACAGCCCCGATCAATTTATATGACACCCGGATCAAAGGGGTAACCAATGACTACAGTGCAACTGCAAATTCTGAAGTGGTAGTGATCACTTCCGGACTTCCCCGCAAACCGGGAATGAGCCGCGACGATTTGATTTCTACCAATGCCGGAATCGTAAAATCTGTTACTGAAAATGTGATTAAACATTCTCCGGATGCTAAAATCATCATCGTATCCAATCCATTGGATGTGATGTGTTATTGTGCATTCCTGGCTGCCAATGTCGACTCATCCTAAGTATTCGGTATGGCCGGAGTCCTGGACACTGCACGTTACCGCGCATTTCTGGCAGAAGCTTTGAACGTTTCTCCGAAAGACATACAAGCTTTGTTGCTGGGTGGTCATGGCGACACCATGGTTCCGCTGCCCCGCTATACTTCCGTGGCAGGCATTCCTGTAACCGAACTGATCGATGCAGACCAATTGCATGCTATCATCGAACGGACAAAAGTGGGCGGTGGCGAATTAGTAAAATTGATGGGTACCTCTGCCTGGTATGCTCCGGGAGCTGCTGCAGCTCAAATGGTCGAAGCTATTATCCGCGATCAGAACCGCGTATTCCCGGTTTGCGCCATGCTGAACGGAGAATACGGTATGAAAGATATTTATCTGGGTGTTCCGGTAGTGTTAGGTAAAAACGGTATCGAAAAAATCATAGAAGTAAAATTAGACGAGGAAGAACAGAAACTGCTCGCCACTTCTGCAAAAGCAGTACGTTCGGTGATGGATGTTTTAGACAACATGAAAATGTTCTAAACCAACTCCTAAAGTTAAAAATAAAGAAACCGTTCGGGAATCTCCGGGCGGTTTTCTATTTTTGTGGCAAAAGATGAAGAATGAGGATGAAGAAATATCAAAAAACAAACACTTTAATTCCCTCCTATAAAAAATATTCTGCACCCAGCGTCAGCATACCCCTTGAACTAGTCAAACTGGAAGACAATAGCTTCCATCTGCTTGTGAAAGTAGAAATAGATCGGATTCAAGGAGATATGATCATCGATACCGGAGCCTCGGTGACTGTGGTCGACCAGAAAATTTTCGCTCACATCATCGATGCCGCGAAAGAGGTGAAAATGCAATCCGGAAGCGTCTCCGGACAAATTAACGACGTTCAGCTTATCAAAGCCAAAGAATTAAAAATCGGTGGACGTAAAATCAGGAATATTCAACTGGCTGCTCTCGATCTGGATTACGTCAATGAAATGTATCACAACCATCTACAACGGAAAATCATCGGTCTCTTGGGTTGTGATTTTTGTGTTAAATACAAAGCCGTTATCGATTATAGAACCAGAGAACTTTCCATCAGCAAATAAAAATAGGTTCGGAAAGGAAGGGAAATCCCCCTAAAATCTTAAATCTGATCACTTAATATCGGATTTGGCTGTTTTTTTTGAAAAAATATTATACTTTTGCGCATTAATCTTGCTGAAAGAATTAATAAAAATTTAGTAATATAATAATCTATTGTAAAATGCAGAATAAAGGAGCGATTACATTACTTGCCATTGCTTTGGCTTTGGTGAGTCTTTACCAGTTGTCTTTTACCTGGAAAACCAGTCGGGTGGAAAAAGCCGCGCGGGATTATGCTCAGGGAAATCCTGACAGGGAGAAAGCATATCTGGATTCTATTGCAAATCAGGAAGTATACAATTTCCTGGGACTTGCAAAATTTACTTACAAAGAATGTAAGGAGTTGGAATTAAACCTGGGTCTTGACCTTCGGGGCGGTATGAACGTGACCATGGAAGTGGATGTTGCAGACGTAGTCCGCAGTCTGGCCAATTATACGCCCGATCCGGCTTTCAACCAGGCTATTCAGGAGGCCATCAAAATGCGTACCACCAGTCCGAAGGACTTTGTGACCTTGTTCGGTGAAGCCTTCGAAAAAATTGCTCCGGATGCACAGTTAGCTTCCCCTGACCTTTTCGGGACCGTTGAATTAAAGGATAAAATCAAAATCGGCGCCTCCAACAAAGAAGTGCTCGATGTTGTGCGCAAGGAAGCAGAAGGTGCTATCGACAATACCTTCAACATCCTCCGCACCCGTATCGACCGTTTTGGTGTAGCTCAGCCGAATATCCGCAAAGCAGACATCTCCGGCCGCATCGTTATCGAGCTTCCGGGTATCAAAGACGCCCAGCGGGTAAGAAAATTATTGCAGGGAACAGCAGCCCTGGAATTTTATGAAACCTTCGATAACGGCGATTTCTATCAATATCTGGCTGCCGCCAATGAAAAGGCCCGCGAAATCTCCAAGGCTGCCGAAATTCTGGGTGTAGAAGTTGTGGATAGCACTGCGACAGCCCCTGCTGCTACGGCAGAAAAACAGGACACCACGGAAAACAGCCTGATCTCCGGAATTACCGCTCAGGATTCTCTGAATAATCTGATGGCCAATGAAGCTGAATTCAAAAAACAGAATCCGCTTTTCTCCGTCCTCACTCCGAGTATCGACCGGAACGGTCAGTTGATCCCCAACGGTTCTATCGTAGGTTATGCCCGTCTGAAAGATACTGCAGCCGTAAATGCCATTCTGGCCTTACCCCAGGTGAAGTCTTCACTCCCCCGCAACGCTCGCTTGCTTTGGGAAATGAAAGCCGAAAACGGAGTTGTTCCTTTACATGCCATCAAAATCACCACCCGTGACGGCAAAGCGCCTCTCGATGGTGGAGCCGTTGTAGATGCACGTCAGGAATACGAACACAACACCGGACGTCCGGTCGTTTCCATGAATATGAACGGCGAAGGAGCCAAAATATGGGCTCGTCTGACCAAAGAGAATGTAGGCCATAGCATCGCCATTGTATTGGACGGCTATGTTTGCTCCTCTCCCACCGTCAACGGAGAAATTCCCGGAGGAAATTCACAGATTTCCGGTCGTTTCGATGTAAAGGAAGCACAGGACCTTGCCAATATTCTGAAATCAGGAAAATTACCTGCTCCCGCCCGCATCATTGCCGACGAAATCGTAGGCCCCTCTTTGGGTAGCGAATCCATCCAATCCGGTATGTGGTCATTTGTGATTGCATTCTGCTTGGTACTGGTTTACATGCTGTTCTTCTACAGCCGCGGAGCCGGTCTTGCAGCCGACATCG
This sequence comes from uncultured Odoribacter sp., assembly GCA_905204385.1. Next base: position 7,177 of record CAJKZL010000103.1, read on the forward strand.
CCCTGTTCACCAACTTATTTTTCTTGTTCGGCGTACTGGCTTCTATCGGTGCGGTTCTGACCTTGCCGGGTATTGCCGGTATCGTATTGACGATGGGTATGTCTGTCGATGCGAACGTATTGATTTACGAACGTATCCAGGAAGAAGTCAGGTCCGGTAAAGGATTGAAGCTGGCTATCAAAGAAGGGTATAAACAAGCCTATTCTGCCATCATCGACGGTCAGGTGACTACCTTATTAACCGGTTTTATCCTGTACTATTTCGGTGAAGGTCCTATCAAAGGCTTTGCAACAACTTTGATCATCGGTATCTTTACCTCTTTGTTCTGCGCCATCTTCATCACCCGTATCATTCTGGATTATTCTTCCAGGAAAAATGAAAATGTACGCTTCACCACTCCTTTCACAGCCAACTGGCTGCGCGATGTTCACTTCCCCTTCCTCGAAAGAAGAAAAGTCGGTTACATCGTATCAGGTGTCATTACCGTCATCTGTCTGGTAGCCCTCTTTACGAAAGGCCTGGATAAAGGTATCGACTTTGTAGGAGGTAGAACCTACACCGTAACTTTCGATCAGCCGGTTCAGGTGGAAGAGATTGCCGCCAGTCTTACCGAAGTATACGGAAGTACCCCTGAAGTAAAAACTTTCGGTGGAGACAATCAAGTGAGAATCACTACCAAATACAAAATCGACGACGAAGGCACCGAAGCCGACGACGAAGTAGAAACCCTGCTTTATGAAGGTCTGCAAAAATACATCCCGGCAGGAACCAGCAAAGAGGTTTTCCTGACCGATTACCGTCAGATGTCTCAGAAAGTAGGACCCGCTGTTGCCGAAGACGTTACCCGTGCAGCGATCTGGTCGGTCGTATTCGCCCTTATTGTCATCTTCCTATACATCATGATACGGTTTACCAAATGGCAATACGGAGCAGGAGCCGTGCTGGGATTAGCCCATAATACGATTGTGGTACTCGGTATATTCTCGATTTTCTCGGGATTACTTCCGTTCTCTCTGGAAATCGACCAGGCATTTATCGCCGCTATCCTGACCGTGGTCGGTTACTCGATTAACGATACCGTAGTAGTATTCGACCGTATCCGGGAATACCATCGTCTCTATCCGAAACGGGACGATAAGAGCAATACCGATGCAGCCCTGAACTCGACTTTACGTCGTACGTTCAGTACCTCGTTGTCCACCTTGGTGGTATTGATTGCCATCTTTATCTTTGGTGGTACCTCCATCAAAGGATTTGTATTCGCCTTGTTGATCGGTATCATCGTCGGTACTTATTCTTCCTTATTCGTTGCCACACCCTTGTCTTATGACTTCCGGCAAAAATTCGGTAAGAATAAAGCAGAGATTGCCAAAAAATAAAAAACAACTTACTGTAAAAAAAGGCATGACGATAATGGCTTGCATTTTTTAATATTATTTAATTAATTAAACAAGGACATAAATGCCATAGAAGTGA
>CAJKZL010000104.1 GCA_905204385.1 uncultured Odoribacter sp.
GAAATCTCCCCCTCCTCGGAAAGCGGCATGCTCCGAAAAGAAACTGCCATCCAGATAACCACGATTACAACCAAGCATACAATACCCTTCAAAGCACCTTTTTTCATACAAACACTTCCTTTCCGACCGCTTTTCCTTCCTCTATCGAAAATGTCTCTTCCTGCTCCTCCATCACTGTATCCAGAATTTTAATATCGAAATCAAATTCTGCCTCCTGCACTTGCAAAAGCGGCAAAGGCATCAAAGTCAACACCGGAATACTAACCTCTTGTTTTCCTCCATGATCAGCTACACAGGTAAAAGTGAGCATTCTCAACTTCCCGGTTTTACCGGTATTCCGGTCATACGACTCGAATGCAATCTCAAAGAGATAATCCAGATAACGCCGGGCCGAGAGAGAATCTGCATCAATCGTCGCCACCAAAGGTCCTGCGATCAGTTGCTTGAGTTCCATCACCTGGCTACTACGCCTTTTGATTTTATTATTTTCCATCATTCCCTATCATTTTAATCCTTCATTTCTCCCTTCAACCGTTCGTTCACTTCCTGTTGCACGATTTTGAAACGAATACACTGAACAGCTTCTTCCGGCAATTTTTTCAATTCCTCGGCCGTAACTTCTACTTCAATCGAGGGATAAACATGCTTCCGGACACAATCGAAATCATTCAACAATTTACCCATCAATCCTTTCAGAGCATGTTTCAGATTCTCTTCTGCTTCAGCTTTCAGATTCTCACCCGCTTTTCCGGAAAACAGTTCCTCCAAATCGGGATGTTGCAAAAATTCTGAACGCACCACCTCCACTACACTTTTCAACAATACATCTTCGTCCGGTTGTCTGCCGTCAGGAATAATTTCGGCAGTACGTTCAGTTAGCATCCCCTTGATCTTACGGCTCAGAAAAGCACAAAACTCACGTTTCAACGTTTCCTCTTTTCTCATAAATTGATGAAAATGCTCATACCCATCTTCTGCGCCTATGGAAGCTGCACTAACGGAAGATACAATGCTTGTCACCGAAATCTTAGCCAATTGTGCAGAGAACTCTTTAAAAAAACGATGGAGCTTCGGATAATCTATATCATATACCTCCTGTTGTTCTCCTTCACCTTTAACCGCATATTTCAGCTCAAACTCCAAATCTCCGATGATGGCATTCGGAAGCTGAAACTCCCGGATTCTTCCTTCCTGACCATATTCCCGTCCCAAAGAAAGAGAATAACAATTTGCTTCATGCTGAGCCTGAATGAATCCGTGTAAAATGGAACTGACTATTGTACTTAACCGAGCCATAATGCTTACCTTACATCATTTTTTATTTTTCTGGTTCAGCATCCCGCCTGGCTCTCTCCTCGTCCACTTCCTGCTGAGCTTTCGCAGCTTCTGCCTCACGTTGCGCCTGTTTTTTAGCATTCTCTTCATCCGCTTTGCGACGGGTCTCTGCCAACTCGGATTCCATAGCCAGCATTCTGTCGCGACGAGCGGCTTCCCGTTCGATACGTGCCTGTTCTGAAGCCTTCTGTGCAGAAATCGTATCCACGGTCCGCACATCCACTTTCTTGGAAATACCGGATACGGATACCGTATAGACCGTTTCGCGTTCATTCACATCCAGCATAAAGACTTTATTGTCTCCGTCGACTTTTCCTTCAATGCCCACAATGTGGATTTTCTGCGGTTCGAACAAACCTTCCCTGTTTTTATAAGTAGCGATCAATTGAACCTTATCGCCTTTTTCACCGTTCAGCACCAGACTATTCGCTTCAAGTACGCCGTTGGGATCGGTTACATCCAGACTGTTGCCCAACAATTCCAGCACTTTTGCCAAGCCCGCGGGCATACTGTCCTGCCCGGCTTTCACCGCCACGTCCATCGTATATTCCACACTGTACTGTGAATCCTGAGTCGCTTTAGAGTCCTTCTTGCTGGAATAGTTTGCATTAAATGAAGCAGAGGCTTTAAAAAGGCCCAAATTCAGAGCTGCACTTCCACTTACTCCTGCCTCCATACTTTCGCTCGAACTTTCAGCCGAACTACTGGAGGACGAAGCATTGATATTCGCCTTAAAGCTAATATCTATGGTGTGAATGGCAATATAAGGAATCGGTACGATAGTAAGCAGAGGCACATTCAATTGTACCATACGCCCATTTTGCATAAACATAAACGATACATTGATCGTTTTTTTCTCATGGGTTTTCGGATCTTCCTGCAAACCCACTTCCTGAATAAAATTCCAGGTCGTTCGTGCTGCCATCGCCTGAGCCTCTATACAAGCCTTCAGCGGTCCTCCGATAATCGAACCGAAAGGCAAAGCAGCCAACGCATTTGTCGCAACCTGCGACGGTGTTGTATCAATAGCCATAATAGTCTTTTTTAATTTATCGATAAAATTTTCCGGTAAGCTTACCCGACAAAACTAACCATAATCCGTCCTCTCGGAAAATCATCTTCGTGAACAGCGGTGTTTGGTTTGTGTCTAAGCCGTTTTTCCGTTCCGGTGAATTATCTTGCTAAACCTCTTCCCTCTCGAAATCCGTCGGTAAAGCAAGACGGCTCATTACATAATCGAACATATCCTTTACCTGATAGGTAGATATCCCCAATAAGTATTCGCACAGATATTCACTTGTAAACATGGTAAAACTCCAGTAAGGATTCGTTTCGGGAGCCAATCCCATACCCTCTTGAATCTGATGATAAAATCCACTGATGGGATTTTGAGGTTTCAAATCTCCAAGCCCGGTTATTATGTGGCTTTTAACAGTGGCCCGTCGATCACCCGGATAATAAATAACAACCTTATCGTTCTTTAGCATCCTCCTAACCTCACCGTTTCCCAGACACACTTTAAAAGAAACTGTCGGTTCGGCAAGATCCTTGAAACGTTTTACAAACTCAAAAGCATCTCTTTGGGTCGCAAAGTTCAGAATGATCCGTTCAGTATTCCTAACGTCTTTGACGGCAGTATGACACATCAGGTAATCCCCTGGATGTTTTAACATATAATCATAGCTTGTCCCTTCACTTTTTTTATCTCGCTGGAATTCGGGATGCGATTTTCTATTCGCTTCACACTCCCGCTGATAAGTTTCTAACTCTTCCTTTGTAATCGGGGTCTTAAAATAATCAGGCGAGCAGGAACTGCCCAGCACATTATAAATCGAATAAAAAAGAGGAATCCCTTTCGAATCATTGTATAGAGTCTTCAGGACAGTGTGTAAATCCTTTGTTCCCTTTAACTTTCCCAATTCGTCTTTTTCTTTACTTAAATTCGGCATTTTAAGAATCTGTTCTAACAAAGCCTCCGTATGTCCGAATGCATTGTATTTTTCCATGATTAAATTTTTTAAATTCTCCAACCCTTTCAGCCGGCCGGAATATGCTTTTGTAAGCTTACATGCCACAAACATAATAGCTGTCTTACCCCACGGCATAACCTATTTTCCCAACAGCCGCTCCGGTTTGCAAACAGCACAAAAAAAAGCATGTCTGTCATCGACAAACATGCTTTTCTCATCACATCGGGTCTCTTTTTTCCCGCCGGTTATTTACGTCTTACCGCCCCCATACATCTTTTGATAGTATTGCTGATACTCTCCGCTAGTCACCCGATCCAGCCACTCCTGGTTTTCCAGATACCATTTTACGGTCCTTTCTATCCCTTCTTCAAACTGAAGGGAAGGCGTCCACCCTAACTCGTTTTTCAACTTAGTAGAATCGATGGCATACCGCAGGTCATGCCCGGCACGGTCGGCAACATAGGTGATCAAATGCTCGGAACTCCCTTCCGGACGCCCTAACAAACGGTCGGTGACCCGGATCAGCATCTTGATCAAATCGATATTCCGCCACTCATTAAAGCCTCCGATATTATAGGTTTCTCCCACTTTTCCCTCATGAAAAATCAAATCGATAGCCCGGACATGATCCTCCACAAATAACCAATCCCGGACATTTTCCCCTCGTCCATATACCGGTAAGGGTTTGTTGTGACGGATATTATTGATAAACAGAGGGATCAATTTTTCAGGAAACTGATAGGATCCGTAATTATTCGAACAGTTGGAAATCTTCACCGGCAAGCCGTAAGTATCATGATATGCCCGCACAAAATGATCGGAAGATGCTTTGGAGGCCGAATAGGGAGAATGCGGATCGTATTTGGTTTGTTCTGTAAACATTCCCTTTCCAGGCTGTAAGGCACCGTACACCTCATCCGTAGATACATGATAAAACAATCTATCTTCGTTTTTCCCCTCCCACATCAATTTAGCGGCCTGCAACAAACACAGCGTTCCCATCACATTGGTTTGCGCGAAAGCAAAAGGATCTTTTATAGAACGGTCGACATGACTCTCTGCCGCCAAATGAATAACTCCCTCCACCTCATACTTTGTAAAAATGGACCCGATCGTCTCAAAATCACAAATATCGGCCTTCACAAAAACATAATTTTCTTTCGTTTCCACATCCCGCAGATTGGCCAGATTTCCGGCATAGGTCAATCGGTCCAGGTTAATGATCCGATAGCTGGGATATTTATTTACCATCCACCGAACCAGATGCGAACCGATACAGCCGGCTCCTCCAGTGATAAAAATATTCTTCATAACACATTATTTTTACTGAACCGGATGCACATTTTCTTCTGTCAACATCCTTTTCAAGGCCTCTTTCCATTCGGGTATAGCGACGCCGAAAGAATTTTTTATTTTCGTCTTATCCAGCACCGAATAAGCAGGCCGCAAAGCCTTAACAGGATATTCGGAGGAAGAAACCGGATGAACCATGCACTTTTCACTGCCAAAGACATGATTTCTTTAGCAAAATCACACCACGAACATTCCCCCTCATTACTGTAATGGTAAATGCCCTGGTATTCGATACGCTCCTCATTCGCCATTAAATCAACCAGGAAACCGGCCAGGTCGGCAGCATAGGTAGGAGTACCGACCTGATCAGCTACCACCTGTATTTCAGCACGTTCTTCCGCCAAACGCAACATGGTCTTCACGAAATTATGTCCAAAACCGGAATACAACCAGGAAGTACGGACGATGATGTGGAAACACCCCGATTCCAAGATAACTTGTTCCCCGGCTAGTTTTGTCTTGCCGTAAACATTCTTGGGACAAGGCTTGTCCTTTTCGGTATAAGGGACGGTTCCCTTTCCATCGAATACGTAGTCCGTTGAAATGTGAATCAGCAGGCAATCTTCTTTCCATGCAGCTCTTGCTAAGTTGCCTACAGCCTCCGCATTGATTTTAGCAGCCTGCTCGGGTTCGTCCTCAGCTCCTTCGACGGAAGTGTAGGCAGCACAATTGATGATGGTATCTATCTCATTTTTTTTCAGGAAACGTTCGACGGCATTATAATTCGTAATATCCAGATCGGCTACATCAGTAAAATAAACTTCATCTAATGCAGAAAAACTCCTCTTTTTCAATTCAGAGCCCAACTGTCCGTTTGCTCCCGTCACTAATATATTCGCCATAAAATTGTTTTTTCTTGTATATTTATTGAAAAAAAGGCAACGCACATGCATTTTTCCAACCCTCCTGCCGCAGGTCTTTCGCCGATAAGATCATCTTTTCCCTGGATATTTTCCAGTCTATTCCGAGAATCGGATCATCAAAACGAATTCCGGCTTCATAATCCGGAGCATAATAATGATCGCATTTATACTGAAATATAACCTCTTCGCTCAAAACCGCAAAACCATGGGCAAACCCCCGGGGAATAAAAAACTGCCGTTTGTTCTCCTCCGACAATTCCACCGAGACATGCTGTCCGAAAGTTGCAGAATCCTTTCGCAAATCCACCGCCACATCCAACACACATCCTTTTACCACCCGGACCAGTTTTGCCTGAGTATAAGGAGGTAACTGATAATGTAATCCACGGACTACGCCGTATGAAGACTTCGACTCGTTATCCTGCACAAACTCTATTTTTCCCACCTCCTTTTCAAACTCTTTCTGCGAAAAACTCTCAAAAAAATATCCCCTCTCATCTCTGAATACACGAGGTTCAAGAATCAGCAATCCTTCGATGCTTGTATTTATTATCTTCATGCTACTTTGTCCGATTATCCGAATTACTTGACCAATTTCATCAGATACTGGCCGTATGGGTTATTGCTCATGGGTTTTGCGAGGTTCTTCAATTGCTCTTCATTTATCCATCCTTTATGAAAGGCAATCTCTTCGGGACAAGCCACCTTCAAGCCCTGGCGTTTTTCAATGACTTCGACAAAGGTGGAAGCCTCCGCCAAAGAATCGTGAGTTCCGGTATCCAACCAAGCAAAACCACGTCCCAAAAGCTGAACTTTCAATTCGTTGCCTGCCAGAAATTGCTGGTTTACCGTAGTAATCTCTAACTCTCCCCGCTCCGAAGGCAAAATTTTCCCGGCAATGTCCACTACTTTATTCGGATAGAAATACAATCCTACAACGGCATAATTAGACTTAGGCTGAGCAGGCTTCTCCTCTATGGAACTGACATTCCACCGTTCATCGAACTCCGCCACTCCATAACGTTCGGGATCGTTGACATAATAGCCGAAGACACAGGCTTTCTTTTCTTGTTCCACGATATTCACAGCCTCCTGCAACATTCTGGAAAAACTCTGTCCATAAAAAATATTGTCGCCCAGAACCAGGCAAACGGAATCATCACCGATAAACTCTTTCCCGATGATAAACGCTTGTGCCAACCCCTCGGGCCTGGGCTGTTCTGCATAGGCAAAACTCATTCCGAAGTCGCTTCCATCTCCCAGAAGCCGGGAAAAACCCGGCAAATCCATGGGCGTGGATATAATCAACACTTCCCTGATCCCTGCCAACATCAATACCGACAGAGGATAATAAATCATCGGCTAGTCATAAACCGGCAACAACTGCTTCGATACTCCCTTGGTTATCGGAAAGAGCCGGGTTCCCGAACCCCCTGCCAAAATAATTCCTTTCATTCGTTTTTGTATTATGTCGGACAAAAAAGCAATGCAACTTCCTCCTCAATAATTCACCATCGTTTCTCGTCCTTGTCTTCCGCTCTCAACCTTTATGGGCTTTCCGTTTAGCAATCACGTCTATCCAATAAAATATTACGGAGAACAGAACGATATCTAAAAGAATTAAATATTCATTCCGCCAATTTCGCCCGATAATCCCCAAGGACATAAACATTAAATTCAAAGAGAGGATCGTAAAGGTAGCCTTCCGGTGAACGCCGTCGAAGATAAGCAATAGTTTATGATGGAGATGCTTTTTATCCGGGGCGAAGGGAGAATTCCCACGCATCGAACGGGCAACGAACAACCTGAGAGTATCCAATACGGGAATGGCCAGTACACTGAACACTACGGCCGGTACTGCCTGAACCGAACACAATTCCCTGGCATCCACATCCATTTCACATAATTTAATTGCCATGGCTCCCAGCAAAAAGCCTACCATCAAGGCTCCGGAATCCCCCATAAACATTTTTGACCGCTTACCGAAAAGATTGATAAAAAAGAAGGGAACAATGGAAGCACTCAAAACTCCGCACAACAATGCATATTCGACATATCCGCAATCATAAAACCAGACCCCGAAAAAAATACAGTCCATCAACACAATCCCCGAACACAAACCATCTATGCCATCGATCAGATTTATCGCATTGATTAAACCGACCAATCCCACAAAAGTCAATGGCACCCCAAGCCAGGGACTGATTTCATAAAATCCAAGCATACCGAACAAATTGCTCAGGTAAAAACCTCCGCCCACAATGAGTACAACCGCCCCCAGCATCTCTCCCTTCACTTTTTTACGGGGAGAAATCTCTAATAAATCATCGTATATCCAGATGAGTAAAATCAAAATAGCTCCCAATATAACATCCTGAAATTCTGTCGATTCAGTAAAACGGGCAAATAACAGGAAAGAACACAGAAAAGCCAGAAAAACAACAATCCCGCCAATATTGGGAATACAACCTGTATGGGAAGAACGTTTGTTGGGCTTATCCACAAAATTCTTTAAGATTGCCATTTTGAATACGGGCACCCTGATATTCCAACCGATCAGCAGTGCCAATACCATTGACAAAAATATTCTCCAATTATCTGATAATAAACTCAACATCGTTATCCTTCCTGCCTTTTATTGATCTGTACATATTTTGCAAAAATACACACTTTTATAAAAGTAGTGATACTTTATTCTTTAAAAAAGTGATAAAAAAAAGAGAAACTTATAAAATCCTATCTATCAATTCATTAGAAAACTTCATTCGATCGATAAAGATAAATATTTTCAAAAGTATCTACCCTGCTTTGAATTTTTTAATTGACTTAAAAAGCATTGAAGTTAAATCGGCACCGAAAAGACCGATCGGGCCGATTTTCAGATGACTATAAAACTCAAAAATATATCAAGGGGAAAATTATTCGTAATATTCGAGCGTTTTATAACCGCCTTTTCTCAAAAAGGAATCTTTTTTCATTAATTTAATGTCGTGTTTCATCATATCTTCCACGAGCCCCTTCAAATCATACTCCGGTTCCCAACCTAAAATCTTTTTCGACTTACTGGGATCCCCGATGAGTAACTCCACCTCGGTAGGCCTGAAATAGGCGGGA